>CAMYIK010000001.1 GCA_947258365.1 uncultured Thermoleophilia bacterium
CGGGAAACCAGGTGTCCTCCTCGCCCGGGAAGAACGTGAACTCGCTGCGCCCGGGGCCGGTACGGAACGCGATTACCGCGTAGAGGTCGGCTTGGGCTGCCATCTGAAGGAGTCGGTCGAGGCTCTCGACGGCGTCAACATCCAGAACGTAGGGCGCCTCCTCCGTGAACACGCCTGGGTGTGAGAGCTGGACGTAGTTGGCGCCCGATGCCGAGAGGCGATCGAAGTCCTCTTGGACCAGCGGTGGACCGAAAGGGCCCGGGCCGAAGTAGTCCTGACCGTCGACTTCCTCGATGACCCGACGCTGATGGACGTTCGCTCCCCGCAGGTGCGGACCATCGCGCCAGAGCGCGATGGGGTCTCCGGTGACGAACTCCTCCGGGCTCTCGTTATCGCAGGCGACCAGAAGCGCCGCGACGAGCAACGCTAGTGCCAGGAACAGGTGGCGTGACACTCAGCCGAGGGCGGTGAGCACACGGCGAAGCGCATCAAGAAGGGCGTCGATGTCGTCTTGGCCGATCACGAGTGGAGGGAGAAAGCGCACGGTGCGCGCACTGGTGTTATTACCGAGGAATCCCTCCGCCAGCAATCCACTGACGCACTGTTCTGCCTGCATTTTCTCCAGATCGATAGCGCACATGAGGCCCCTGCCGCGTGCCTCCGCGGCGAGGCCGTCCGCCACCAGCGCCTCGAGCCCGTCAAGCAGTCGGCGCCCCATCGCACGCACATGCTCCTGCAGAGCGGGGTCCGCGAGCACCTCACATGCCGCGAGACCCGCTGCGCACGCCAGAGGACTTCCGGCGAAGGTTGAACCGTGATCTCCCGGCTGAAGGACGTCGGCGTACTCGGGAGCAGCGACGACGGCTCCAATCGGCACGCCACCTCCAAGGCTTTTCGCGAGGCACATCACGTCAGGGCGAATACCCGCGTCCTCATACGCAAAGAGCGGCCCGGTGCGCGCGAGGCCGGTTTGGATCTCGTCGATCACCAGCAGCGCCCCCGTCTCATCAGCGAGTTCGCGAGCTCGGCGGATCAATGCGTCGGAGACCGGCTTCACCCCGATCTCCCCCTGGACGATTTCGAGGAAGATGGCGCAGGTGCGCTCGTTCACCGCCATCTCGAGGCCTTCGACGTCATCGCGGTCGACGTGATGGACGCCGCTCACCAGCGGGAGGAAGGGCTCCTGCTTGCCGGGTTGACCGGTCAACGAGAGCGCCCCGAACGTACGGCCGTGGAAGCCGTCATCGAGGGCAACGACCTCGGTGCGAGTGCCCTCTCCCGCCTTGCGGGAGAGCTTCAACGCTCCCTCGGCAGCTTCCGCTCCGGAGTTGCAGAAGAAGACCTTCTCACCGAACGAGTTCGCCGTGATCCACTCGGCGAGTTGGATCTGCGGCTCGGTGTAGTAGAGGTTCGAGACGTTGATGAGCTGGCCCGCCTGCCGCTGAATCGCCTCGACGACGCGCGGGTGGCAGTGGCCGACGTTGATCATCGAGATCCCGGCCATGCAATCAACGTAGCGCCGGCCGGCCGCGTCGAACAGGTGAGCTCCTTCACCACGCACGAAGTGGACCGGCTGCCGCCCGTAGGTCGGCATGATGGCGGCCGCGGCGCGTGCGGCGAGCTGCTCATCCAATGCGGGTTTGCCTCGGCTCACCGGGTGATCATCGTGCCGATACCGGCTGCGGTCAGTAGCTCGATGAGAATCGAGTGCGCCATGCGTCCATCGATGATGTAGGCCGCAGGTACGCCACCCCTCAGCACGTCCCGCACGGCCTGGAGTTTCGGAATCATCCCCTTGCTCATGCCCCGCTTGAGCATGGCGTCGATCGTGGCCAAGTCGGTCCGGCTGATCAGCGAGGATGGATCGTCGACGTCGGCGAACAGCCCCTCGACGTCCGTCAGGAAGAGAACACGCTCGGCGCGGACAGCCTTGCCGAGTGCCGCGGCGACCGAATCGGCGTTGATTTTGTAGCTCTCGCCGCCGCCGCCGACACCAACCGACGCCACGACGGGCACGAACTCGTCGCCAAGACGATCGAGCACCCGCGGATCGATCTGAGTGACCCGGCCAACCTGCCCGAGGTCGGCGGAGCCGCTTTCCACCTTCTCGGCGCGAATCAAGCCACCGTCGTCGCCGGCAAGCCCCACAGCCGCGACACCGGCCAAGGTCAACTGACCGACGATCTCCTTGTTGACCTTGCCAACCAAGACCATCTTGGCCAGCTCCATGGTCTGCGCGTCGGTGACGCGGAGTCCGTCGACGAACTTCACGTCGAGCCCGAGCCGGTCGGAGTAGGCGCTGATGTCCGGGCCGCCTCCGTGCACCACGATCGGCTTCATGCCGACGAGCTTCATCAGCGCGACATCGCGAGCGAAAGAGGCCTTCAGCTCCGGGGTGGTCATCGCCGCGCCGCCGTACTTGATCACGATCGTTGAGCCGTAGAACTGCTTGATGTACGGCAGGGCCTCTTGGAGCACCTCGACCCGGTGCCTGATCTCCTCGATCGAGGTCGCGTTTCTCATGGTGATGTCAGCCATCGGGGGCCCAAGTTAGCAACGCGACCCCCGTAGGATGCAGAAGCCGCAGCCGAGCGCCGCTCAAGCGGCCGCTACGTGTGGTACTCGGCGTTGAGCTCCACATAGGCATAGCTCAGATCCGAAACCCACAGCTCAGCGCTCGCATCCCCCCTGCCAAGTGCCACCCCGAGGTCGTACTCCGCACGTTCGAGGGTCGCCATGACCCCGACGGAGTCGGCCGGCGCGTCATCGAAGGTGAGCCGCGGCTCATGGACCTGGCCTGAGGCACCGGCAAGCGCCTGGCCAACGGCCTGGCTGACCCGACCCCAGTTCGGATCGCGCCCAAAGATCGCGGTCTTGATCAGCGGTGAGCCCCCGACATGGCGGGCGACGTGCTCGGCCTCGGCAGCATCCGCTGCTTCGGTGATCCGCACGCGTACGGCGTGCCCCGCCCCCTCGCCATCTTTGACCATCTGGATCGCCATCCAGCGACAGACCGCCGTGAGGGCGGCGGCGAAGCGCTCAAGATTGGCTCCCTCGAGGGGATCGCCCGTGCCGCCGGCAAACACCATCAGCGTGTCACTGGGGCTCATTTGGCCGTCGACGCTGATGCGGTTGAACGAACCCACTGCGGCTGCCGCGGTGATCCGGCCGAGATCATCCGTCTCGATACGGGCGTCGGTCGTGACGTAGGCGAGCATCGTCGCCATGTCCGGGTTGATCATTCCGGCGCCCTTGGCCGCGGCTCCGATCACCACATCTGCGCCCGAGAGCAAAAGACGGAACGCACCGCCCTTCGGTGCGCGATCGGTCGTGCAAATGGCGCGGTTGAAGTCTTCGCCCCCATCCCCCGACCGACTCGCCACCGCGTCAGCGATTCCCGGCAGGACTCTTTCGAGGTCCAGACGGTCTCCGATGGTGCCCGTGCTGCAGACGGCCAGGGTTCCGGCTGGAAGGTCTAGGAGCCCCTCAGCGTGAGCGGTCATCTTGGCCGCGTCGTCCTGTCCGGGTGACCCCGTGGCCGCGTTGGCGCTTCCCGCGTTTACGACCACCCCGCGCAATGCGCTCGGGTCGAGGCTACGGGTATGAACGACGGCGGCGGACGGGAGCGCCGAGGTGGTGTCGACCAATGCGGAGGTGCAGGCGCCCTCGCAAGCCAACACGCCGACATCGAGCGCGCCCGAGGTCTTCAGGCCGCAGGCGGCGGAGCCGGCCACGAAGCCGGCAGGCGTGGTCACAGAGCCGCCGGGAACCAGGGTCAGGCCATCCGGGGCCCGCAGCCAGTCCGAACGCTCGACCGGAGGGAAGCTCAGAGCAGGCCCTCGGTCTCGGGCCGACCGGCCATCAGGTTGAAGTTCTGCACAGCCTGACCGGCGGCACCCTTCATCAGGTTGTCAAGCACCGAGAACACGGCGACCCGCTCGCCATCCGGCGATAGCAGCGGACACACCTGAGCGAAGTTCGTGTGCTGCACCGCCCGCATCGTCGGCGGCGCGAGAACCGGTTCGACGAAAGGATGTTCCTCGTAGAAGTCCGCGTAGCGAGCATCGAGTGTCGCCTGATCGGGAATGGCTTCACGATCCACGCGGGCATAGGAGGAACACATCAGTCCTCGGTCCACCGGCAGCAAGTGCGGGGTGAAAAGCAGATCCTGGCCGAGCTCCTGCGCGATCTCCGGCTGGTGCCGGTGCGCGAACACCTTGTAGGGCGAAATGCTGTCGGTGATGTTCGAGAAGTGAACGGCAGACGTCGGCGTGCGGCCGGCGCCACTGACCCCGCTCTTGGCATCGATGACGACATCGGAGATCTCGCGGCAGATTGGCAGGAGCCCGAGCAGCGCGGTCTCCGGATAGCAGCCGGGATTCGCGACCAGCTGAGCCTCCACGATCTTGTCGCGGTAGAGCTCGGGCAATCCGTAGACCGCGATCTCCAACAGATCCGGACGCGGGTGCTCGAAGCCGTAGTGAGCCGGATAGGCGGCGGGGTCCCGCAGGCGGTGGTCCGCTGACACGTCGACGACGCGGACGCCCTTGTCGACCAGCGGGCCAACAACCGCTGCCGCTTCGGCGTGCGGGTAACAGACAGCGGCGAAGTCGTCCGGCGTGATGGCCGCCATATCCAGCTCGCTCAGCCGGCGCCCAACCCGATACTCCGGCGTGACGTCGACCAGGTGCTTACCCGCCTCGCTGCGCGAGGTGATCTGGCCGAGCTCGAAGTACGGATGCTCGTTGACGAGTGCGGCCAGTTGCGCGCCGGCGAAACCGGCGGCTCCGATGACATGGATCTTGCTCACGCGCGGAGAGTAGCGCCGAGCTCCGTCTCCAGGGCCGCTGCCACTGCCTGAACCTGGGCGTCGATCTCATCCTCGTTCAAGGTCTTGCCCGGATCGGCGATGGTCAGGCGAAGAGCAAGGCTGACTTTGCCCTCGGGTACCTGGTCTCCGGCGTAGCGATCGAAGACATACGCATCCCGCACCAGTTTCGCCGCGGCACTAGCGACCTCCGGTAGCCGCGCGGCCGGGACCTCGTCGGAAACGACGAGCGCGAGATCGCGTCGGGAGACCGGCACGGTCACAAGATCCTCGAAATGGACCGACTCCCCCGGACTGGCGGCCTGCAGCGCGGCGAGGTCCAAGACAACGGCGGCGCCGGGACCACGCACACCGAACTCATCGAGGACGAGCGGATGGACCTCTCCGGCCCAACCGATCACGTCATCACCACTTTGCAGACGAGCCTGGCGAGCGGGATGGAAGTACGGCGCGGCGTTGGGATGGGCTTGCAGCCGGACTCGAACCGTGGCCGCCAGGTCTTCGATGAGACCCTTTGCCCTAAAGAAGTCGACCGGTCTCGGCTCGGCCCGCCAGTGATCCTTCTCGCTCGAGCCGAACATCAGGGCGGCGAACCACTCACGCTCCTGCGCGAGCCCCTCCTCGGCGGGAGCGTAGGTGCGTCCGAACTCGAACAGGCCGCCGTGCGCCTGCTGATGGGCTTGATTGTGAGCGGCCGCACGCAGGAGGCCCGGCAGCATCGAACGGCGAAGGACGCCCATTTCCTCACTCAGAGGATGCGCGAGCCGAATCACGTCGCGGCGCGGATCATCGTCGGCCATGCGAAGCCGATCGGCGTCGGTCTCCGGAACCATGGAGTAGGTGATGGCCTGACTCAATCCGAGGTCGGCGGCGCGTCTGGCGAGGCGCTCCTTGATCTGCTGAGCATCGGTACGCCGACCCCGGCCGGCGATGCGAGGCAGCCGAGGGGTGATGCGGTCATAGCGCCGCACCCGGCCCACCTCTTCGATGAGATCAGCCTCCCGCGTCAAATCGCTCGCACGGAAGTACGGGACGCTGACGCGATGAGCGCTCTCGCCCTCTTCTACTTCACACTCGAGACGTCGGAGAATGGCCGCCGACTCGGCCGGGTCGACCTCGTCCCCGAGGAGGAGGTTCGCGCGGACGTGCCGCATTTCTATCGCGTCCGGCTCCTGCTGAGGCTCGTATGCATCAAGCGTGCCGGAGACCATCTTGGCGCCACAGAGCTCGACGAACAACCGGGATGCGGTCGTCATGCCGACCTGCGTCAACTGCGGCGGCAGACCCTTTTCGAAACGACCACTGGACTCGGTGCGGAGTCCAAGCGCAAGTGAGGTATTGAGGATGGTCGGACCGTCGAAGTTGGCCGCCTCCAACAAGACGCGAGTCGTACCGTCGTGCACTTCCACATCGGCGGCTCCCATGATTCCGGCGATGACCGCGGGTCGGTCGGCGTCGCAGATCGCGAGCATCGATGGATTGAGCGTGCGTTCGACGTCGTCGAGCGTTACAACCTTCTCGGCCTCAGTAGCTCGGCGCACGACGATCGCCGGTCCCGCCATGCGCTCGAGATCGAAGGCATGCAGCGGCTGGCCGGTCAACAGCATCACGTAGTTGGTGATGTCCACGACGTTCGAGATCGGGCGCATTCCGGCGGCCTCGATGCGCTGACGCAACCATGCCGGGGACGGAGCGACCTTCACGTCCTCGAAGACGCGGGCCATGTAGCGAGGGCAAAGGTCCGGCGCCTCGACCGTGAGTGAGACGTGGTCGCCCACCTGCCCTGTACCCGAGGCGTCGGGTTCGCTCAGATCCAGCGGGCGAAACTCGGTGTCGAGGATTGCCGAGACCTCACGGGCCATCCCGACAACGCTCTGACAGTCCTGGCGGTTGGAGGTCAACTCCAACTCGAGGATCGCCTCCGATATTCCCGGGATCGTCTCGACAAGACGATCACCCGGCGCCGCATCGATATCGAGCACCATGATGCCGTCGGCCTCGGCGCCGAGCTCCAGCTCGACCTCGCTGCAAATCATTCCGTGGCTCTCGACACCACGCAGCTTGGCCTTCTTGATCTTCATGCCGCCCGGCATCACCGCGCCAGGAAGGGCCACCGGCACCAGTTGACCGGCCGCGACATTCGGCGCGCCACAGACGATCTGGCGGAGCTCATCCTCCCCTGCATCGACGCTGCAGACGCGAAGTCGATCGGCATCGGGATGAGGTTCTGCCGCCTTCACCAAACCCACGACGAACGCGTCGGCGTTGGCGGTCGCCGGCGGGATGCCTCGCTGATGCACCGCCTCCACAGCGGTACCGGTCAGGTTCAGCTCGTCCGCGAGCTGCTCCGGAGACAGTTCGAAGTCGGCGTGATCAGCGAGCCAACTGAGCGGCAGCCTCATGAGAACTGCCCCAAGAAGCGGAGGTCGCTTTCGTACATCAAGCGCAAATCGGGGACGCCGTGGCGGACCATGGCGATTCGGTCAAGACCCAGCCCGAACGCGAAACCGGTCCAGCGCTCGGAGTCGTAGCCGGCGCCCTCGATGACGTTGGGATCGACAACCCCTGCGCCGAGCAGCTCGAGCCACGTCGCGCGGCCACGCTTGTCGGTCCAACGGACGTGCACCTCGATGGAGGGCTCGGTAAAGGGGAAGAAGTGAGGCTGGATCCGCGATTCGAGACTCTCGCCGAAGAACTCCGTGATGAAGTGCTGGAGCGTGCCGATCAGATCCGCCATCCCGAGCCCCTCGTCAATGGCGAGGCCCTCGAGCTGGTGGAACATCGGGCTGTGGGTCGCATCCACATCGTCGCGCCGATACACGGTGCCAGGGGCGATCAGGTAGATCGGCGGCTCCTGTGCCTCCATAGCGCGGACCTGAACCGGAGAGGTCTGAGGTCGGAGCGCGGTCTTGTGGCCACCCTCGATGTAGAGGGTGTCGCTCATGCTTCTCGCGGGGTGGCCCTCCGGCGTATTGAGCGCCGTGAAGTTGTGGTGATCGGTCTCCACCTCGGGCCCGTCGGCAATCGCGTAGCCCATGCCGAGAAAGATGTCCTCGATTTCCCGGCGCACCTGCATGATCGGATGCAGCGCCCCTACGTCTCGCCGATCTCCGGGCAGGGTGATGTCGACCCGCTCCTCATCGAGGCGCGAGGCCAGCGCCTGCGCCTGGATGGCGGTGGTGCGCTCCTCGAGCGCGGACTCGATGGCCTTGCGTGCGGTGTTGCCCGCCTTGCCGACTTCACCACGCTGCTCCGGCGGCAAGGAACCAATACCGGCCAGCGCCTCGGCCAGCGGACTCTTCCGCCCGGTGTGCGCGACCCGGGCAGCCTCGATGTCGTCAGGCGTGGCGGCAGCGGCGATCGCGGCAACCGCCTGGCGCTCGATTTCCTGGAGATCTCCGGCCGAACTCACGGCCGATGAGGCTACAACAGCCGACCGCCTGCATCGGCGGTGAAAACGCCCCTAGACGCGCTCGGTTTCCCGGCTGCCGAGGGCGGCCTCAGGTGCCGGCTCCTCGACGATCTCGCCATCGTTGAGGCCTGAGCGGAACTCACGCAGGCTCCGGCCGAGTCCGCGACCCATCTCCGGCAGGCGCTTTGCGCCAAACAGAAGCAGGGCGAGCACCAGGACGATCAGGATCTGAGTTGGGCTGAGACCCATCATCGGGGACCTCCAAAGGTTGAATGCCCCGCGATCTTGGCGGTCGACGCCGGGCGCAACGCGGTTGTCGCGTTTTCCTTACAGGCGCGTCCAGGAAACCGAACCCACTCGTCGCCCCACACGTCCACAGGCGTAACTCGCCATGATCGCCGCCTGACCCACGGAATTTATGGAAAAAACGTCATTTAGTGTATGGATCGACGTCAACGCCTCTTCCCCCATCGGAGGACTCCCCCAGATGAAGTCGTCACGCCGTCGCGCCGCGAGCCTCACAGCCGCCATGCTTGCCCTCGGCATCGTCGCGCCATCCGCGACCGCGGCCATTAGTGGAACGGTCACAAACAGTGCCGGCGTGCCGTTGGGTAGCGCTCAGGTCGAGGTCCGCGACAGCGCTGGTGCGTTCGTGGCCACTGACAGCACGAGCGGCTCCACCGGAGCGTTCTTCGTGGGCGACACCGCGCTGACGGGGCACACCGCTCCGTACACCGTCACCACCACCTTCTCCGACTCCTGCCGCGCCTCGGCCGAACGAACCCGGACGACGGTCAACAGCGGCGTGACGAATGCCTCGGTGCTCACTGTCGCCATGGACGTTCTCCCGTTCTGCGCGCCGTCGTTCGTGCCGAGCACCCTTCCCGCGGGAACCGGGCTCGCCGATGGCGCAACCGGCCAGGTGGTCGTCCCCCGCGGCGGGCGCACCTACATCACCGCGACTCTTCCGACCGCCGCACAGAACGTCGTGCTGACGACCGACGACGGTCGTTCCGTCGGGGGAATCGCGACGGGAACGACCGACATCCTTCAAGTCATCGCTCCGACGACGGAGTACTCCGGAGGGCTCACTCTCAGGTACACGATCGCCTCGGCCACGAGTAGCCATCGCATCGGGACGCTCGAGGTGCCAAGCCGTCAAGCCGCCGGCCCGACCTCGAGTTTCGATCTCGTCAACGTGATCGACATCTCGGGCAGCATGGCGAGCAACGATCCGAGCTTCCGCCGCAAGGACGCGGTCGGCCTTGTACTCGATCTGTCTCGTACGCGTGACCGCGTCGGCGCCGTGGGCTTCGACACCTCGGCTGAGACGATCTTCGGGCTCACGTCGATCACCGGTCGCTCCACGATCAACAAGCTGCGAAAGCGCGCAAACGCCGGCATCGTGAACCGGGGCGGCACCGACTATGACGCCGGCCTGGCTGCCGCCTACGCACAGCTTTCCGGTGCGCCGAATCGCGGCCGCCCCAAGGCCGCGATCTTCCTGACCGATGGCGCCCACTCTGGGACCTACGACAACACGCACCTGCGCTTTGCGGCCAACGGGACGGGGCGCACATGGCCGATCTGCGTCGTGCGGCTTGGCCGAAGCTTCGCAAGCGCTGACGTGACGCGGCTGAAGCGGATCGCGAAGGACACAGGCGGCCTCTATGTCGCGGCTCCGACCAACACCAAGCTCACCGATCTCTACTTCCGCTGCCGCGGCCGCACCGCCGGCGAGTCCACGGGCAAGCCGGCAAACACCACGCTGCGACGCGGCCAGTCACGCGCGTTCTCTCAGGTCCTCCCCAGGGGCCTCGGTGAGGTCACGTTCTTCGCGTCCTGGGACAAGGGCACGGTCGACATGGTGATTCGCAGGCCCGGCGGACCGACCTACACGGCGAAGCGTCGGCCTAAGACCGTGACCTTCCGCAAGGGCGCGCGGTACGCGTTCTTCCGCGTCAAGAAACCCAAGGCCGGCAAGTGGCTGGTGGGTATCAGAGGCCGCACCAATGTCGGCGCGGTCTCGTTACGCGCCTCCAGTCGCCCGCAAACAGCCATCGTGCGTCGCGGCGGCGACATCCTGACACCCCTGCCCGGCGACACCGAGGTGCGGTGCGGTGATGTCAAAGCGACCATCGTCGGCAGCGACGGCAACGACCTGATCATCGGCACGCCCAAGCGCGACGTGATCCAGGCAGGCGGTGGAAACGACCGCGTCAGCGGACTCGGCGGCAACGACCTGATCTGCCTCGGCGCGGGTGAGCTCGACCGCGGCTCAGGCGGCCCTGGCCGTGACATCATCTGGGGTAATCAGCCGCACTTCAGTCCCGCGACGGTCGACAAGAACCGTGGCCGCTTTCTTCCGGACGGCGTCAACCGCATCAACGGCGGCGCGGGCAACGACGGCCTCCAGGGTGCGGCGGGCAACGACGTGATCACCGGCGGGCCCGGCCGGGATGGCATCAACGGTGGCCCCGGCGATGACACGATCAGCGGCAATGGCGGAAACGACGCCCTCACTTCCGAAGACGGCGCCGACCGCCTCTTTGGTGGCCCGGGTCACGACCGAGCCAGCGGCGGTGCCGGCGACGATCAGCTCTTTGGTCAGGCGGGCCGGGACAATCTTGCCGGTGCAAGCGGCGATGACCTGGTGAGCGGCGGAGCCGGCAACGACTTCGCTACCGGCGGGGTCGGTGCGGACCGCGTCTTCGGTGGCAGCGGCAACGACGTGCTCAGAGGCGACGTACCGACGAATCCCCCGGTCGGACATGGACCGGATCGCATATTCGGCGGTGCCGGCAAGGATCGGATCACCGGGGGCGCCGGCGACGACGTCATCAACGGCGGTCAGGGCAAGGACGACATCAAAGGAGATGCCGGCAGCGACGCGATTCGCACCGGCGACACGTTCGCGGAGAAGGAAAAGCGCCCCGTGGTTCGACGCCAAGGAGATCGTGCTGACGGTGGGCCGGGAGCGGACACGATTGTCGGCGGCAACGGCCGCGACTTCCTGATCGGCGGGCCAAACAACGACCGCATCTTCGGTGGTGACGGCAACGACTCCATCCGTGGCGGGAACTTCCGTGGCGAGTCGAATCTCACCGACAGCGACCGCCTATTTGGTGAAGCGGGCCGCGACACCATCCTCGGCGGCGGCGGCCCTGATCGCCTCGACGGAGGCAGCGGTGCCGACGTGCTGAGCGGGGCGGCCGGCAGCGACCAGATCAACGGCGGGCCAGGCAATGACCTGATCGAAGGAGATCGCGCCAGCTACACGCAGGCGGGACGCGACGTGATGAGGGGCGGAACGGGCAACGACCGGATCTTTGCGCGGTACTTCGACGACGTCTCACTCGGAGGCCCCGGCAACGACTTCATCAAGGTGCGCGGGCTACCACGCGGCCGGCCGGCCCGGGGCAAGCACACCCTCAACGGCGGCCCAGGCCGAGATCGTTGCAGCGCCTCGAAGTCGCTGGTGAAACTGCGAAAGAGCTGCGAGCTGAACTAGGCGGAGCGCTGGCGGACGACCTCCGCCAGCAACGCTGCGGCGGCGGCGGAGACGTTCAAGGATTCGGCCCCTTCCGTCTGAGGAATCGTGACCCGCTCCACGGGGAACTTGCCCTCCAGGACAGAAAGCGAGTCGGCCAGACCCGCACGCTCGGCGCCAAGAGCGAGGATGTGCGGCGCGGCCAGATCCACATCCCACGGCGGGAGGCCGCCATCAGGGACGGCAGCCACGATCCTCAGCCCCTCGCGGGTCACGAGGTCGTCCGCGCCGACGCCGAGCAGAAGAGGCACAGCGAAGGTCGAGCCCATCGCCGCCCGAGCGGCACGCGGGTGATACGGGTCGCTGGAGCCCGGACCAAGAGCAACCCAGTCGCACGCCAGGGCCGCGGCGGTTCGAACGATGGTGCCGACGTTGCCGGGATCCGCGACGCCGGCCAGGAACAATCCGAGAGATGGCGGCATCGGCACATCGGAAAAGCTCGCCGGCGGCGGCTGATGCAGGATCGCCAAGACCCGTGGTGGCGCAGCGAGGCTGCTAACACCCGCCAGGAGCGTTCGCGGCACCAGATAACGCTCTCTCACGTCCACGGTCGCCTGCGAAAGAAGATGATCTTCTTCGAAGCGCTCCTCCTCGAAGAGGACCGCTTTGGGGGTGATGCCGCGCTCGAGCGCCGCGGTAAGGAGATCCTCGCCTTCGGCGACTAAGAGACCCCGGCTGGCACGGACCTTCTTGGCCTGTAGGGCCCGGGCCTCCTTGAGGACCGGGTTACGGGCGGAACTAAGCGGCCGAGGCGGAGGCGCGGGCCTCGCGGGCACGCTCACAGAGGGCGCTGAAGGCCTCTGGCTCATGGGTCGCGAGCTCAGCGAGAATCTTGCGGTTGAGCTCAACGCCGGCCAGATCGAGACCGTTGATGAACTCGCCGTAGGTCAAACCGTTCTCACGCGCGGCGGCGTTGATGCGCACGATCCACAGCCGGCGGAAGTTCCGCTTCTTGGTGCGGCGGTCGCGGTACGCGTAACGCATGGAGCGATTGACCTGCTCCTTCGCGCGCTTGTACGACGACTTCTTCGTGCCGAAATAGCCCTTCGCCTCGCCAAGAACCTTGCGCCGCTTCTTGCGTGCCGCAACGGACCGCTTTACGCGACCCATTAACCCTTCCCCAGCAGGCGCTTGACGCCCTTGGCGTGCTCGGGCGCGAGCACGCCCTCATCGGACTGTTGGCGCTTGTCCTTACCCCGCATCTTCTCGAGGTTGTGGCGCATACCCGCGCGCTGGAACTTCACCTTGCCCGTGGGCGTGATCTTGAACCGCTTCGTTGCAGAGCGGCGACTTTTCATTTTCGGCATAGGTCTAAGACTCGGTCGTGACGGCTTCGTCGGCCGCCGTCTCAGGATCAGGATCCGCCGCGCTTCGCAGCGGGGCGAGAACCATGATCATGTTGCGGCCGTCGAGGTTCGGCTTGCTTTCGATCATGGCCAGATCCTCGACATCCTCGGCCAACTGATTAAGGATTGCTTCTCCGCGCTCCGGATGCAAGAGCTCGCGACCGCGGAACATGATCGTGACCTTCACCTTGTTCCTCTGCTTGAGGAACCGGACGACGTGACCCTTCTTGGTCTCGTAGTCGTGTGAGTCGATCTTCGGCCGGAACTTGATCTCCTTGACGGTGATCGTGCTCTGGTGCCGCTTGGCCTGCTTAGCCTTCTGCTCCTGCTCGTAGCGCCACTTGCCGTAATCCATGATCCGGCAGACCGGCGGACGCGCTTCGGCGGCGACCTCGACGAGGTCGAGGTTCGCGTCAGCAGCGATATCGCGGGCGTCGTCGGTCGCCATTACGCCGCGGTTGTCGCCGTTGTGGTCGATCAGGCGAACCTGGTCGACGCGGATCGCGTCGTTGATTCGCGTGGGCCGGCCGGCAGGAGGCCGGTTGTCTGGACGACGCCTAGGTGGCACGTGAACGCGGGCAGATCAGCGGGTGCTGCTCCCATGGGTCAAGGCGCGCAGTACGACTGGCGTGGTGCGGGGCGGTTCTGCGCTGGGCGTCATCAAAGGCAAGGTGCCGTCACGTCGACGGCGCGCGCAAGGTTAGCAGGAGGCGAAGCGGTCGCGAAAGTGGGAATGTCGAGTCGGCCACGGTAGCGCGCCTCAGCGCGCCACCACCAACCGGCTCACTACTGAACGATCAGCTTTCCGACCATTCCGGCCTCACGGTGACCGGGGACCGAGCAATAGAACTCATACTCGCCCGGCTCGTCGATCGTGATCGTGATCGTCGACGTACCGCCATCCTGCACGATCTCACCGATCTGCTGGGTCGGCTCGTCGATGGCGATGTTGTGGGGGACCGCCTGGTCGTTGACCGAGGTCAACGTGATGGTGCCCGGCGACGCCGTCACCTCGGTCACCGCAAACGCGAGACCCTCGGCCGCAACGGGAACATCGAAGCTCTGAGCGGCGCCATCGGCCGGCTCGTCGGGCTCTTCGGCGTCATCGGTGGTGGCGTCAGTGGTTGCGTCGGTAGTCGCCTCGGTGGTGTCACCGGAGCCATTCGAGTCGTCGTCGTCGTCGTCGCCACAACCTGCAGCAAGCAGGCCGAGGCTGAGAACGACCAGCATCAGCAACAAGAGGGTTCGAAACCCAAATCGGTTCAGCACATGCTCTCCATTGTGAGGGGTAGGAATTTGCCAAGCGATCGTACGGCCCAAACGCGACGGAAGTCACTTCGGTCGGGCATGCGGAAGCCAAACCCGTCTGCGTCACTGCGAACCGACGACCGAAACCGACTGTCCAGGAGGTGGCTCGAGACCAGCATGCGTTGCGTGTGGATGAGGCCGGTCTCGGAATCGATGAGCAGCTCGAGCCAGAGCGGCAGTGGCACGAGGCCGGTGGCCCCTGACGAGTTCGCGGCCGTCACGCACCGTGCGTCCGGTGATGCGAGCGGAGGTGAGGGTCCGCGGGGAGGTCCAGTGGAACAGCGACGGCAGTCAGGTGCGTCGAACCGGGCCGGGCCTTCCGACCGAGTCGTGATCTCGTACCCGCTCCGGTCGTGTCTGATTGCCAGACGCCTGTGCTCATCGTCAGCGCTCCGCGCAGCGCGCCGCATTTCGGTTAGAGCCGTGAGCCCAAGGGTCACCCTCCTGGCGCGCTCGAGCAGAGCATCAGCCAGGCTCGGCCTCGACCGGGAGACGGAGAGTCGCGCCACGCTCGCCCGAACCCGCGTCGGCGCTGACATCGAACCTGCGCGCATGGTCCAGCGGGAGCCCCAGGCTTTGGCAGCCGAGCCTCTCCCGCTCCGCCAACGGCTCATCCACCACTCCGGGGAACGTCGCCAACGGGGTGGCCACGACTTCAAGCCCGGACGGCCCGCGAACTGAGCCTCCGGGTCGGCTTCGTCATCGAAGACGGTCAGCCCCACCACGTGCGTTCCCGCAGGCGCCGCAATCGCGAACGCCACAGACTCATGCCCCGGCCCGCGACAGGCGCTGGTGCATCCGAGCCGAAGCTCGAGTCGCCGGGGTGCTGTTCGGGCGGCAAACCGACGGGTCGACTGCCGTCGGGCTGCCGTAGGAGGAGAGCTGCAGCCGACCCAGCCTGAACGGTCACGACTACCCGCGATAACCGCCGACCGTGTCCTCGGGATTGATCGAGCGCCTCGGGGTCTCAGGCGATCAGTCGGGGCCAGGACCTGGGCCTGGCGTGCGAGAGTGCAGCAGGAACCCCACGCCGAGGGCCAAGGCCAGTACGACGGCAGCACCCAGGAACGTCTCGGCCAGCGCCGAGGTCGTGATCTCCACCTCGGCCTCAGCGATGGCGCTTCGCGCGGCGGGATCGCTCAGGCTCGGCAGCTCCAGGTCGGAGCGGAGCTGGTTGAACCGGTGCGTACCCCAGGCGGTGAGCCCGGCGAGGCCTACGCTGAAGCCGACGAGCCGGGATTGGATCACCAGCCCGGCGAAGGTGCCGCGGCGGTCTGGCGGGGCGTCGTCGACGACCGCAGCGGTGGTGGGAGCGATTACCAGTCCGATACCGGTTCCGAGCATCGCCAGGTGCACGGCCATCGTCGTGTGGTTGGTCGTCGTGTCCCACACCGCGCCCATGAGCGTGAAGGCGCTGGCCGCGAGCACCAGCCCGGCAAGCGTGGGTATCCGGTAGCCGATACGACTGGTGAGCCGGCCGCCCACGTAGGAGGCGAGGGCCATCGCGCCGGTGAGCGCGGTGAGCATTCCACCGGCCAGCACGGCGCTTCGCTTGAGGTCTCCCTCCACCACGTTCACGTACAGCGGCACATCGACCATGGCGATCACCAGGCCCGCCCCGAGCAATGCGTTGATCACCATCGCCGGGCCGGTGAGCGGCCCGAACAAGGTGTCGAGGTCGATCAGCGGATCGGCGACCCGTCGCTCGACGAGCAGGAATCCGATGATGGCTGCGGCGGCGACCGCATACAGCCACGGCCCCCCCACGTGGCCGTTGTCGCCGGTCAGCTCCTCGAGGCCCGACACGCTCTGGATGCGGGCCTCGCTCAGCAAGGCCACGCTTAGAGCGACGAGGCCAGTGGTAAGCAGAATCGCACCCGCCCAGTCGACCCTCGCGATCGATCGCCGGGTCGGGTCGAGCACCAGCCAGGCGGCTGCGATACCCAGCAGGGCGAGCGGGATGTTGAGGTAGAACTGCCATTGCCACGTGAGGAATCGCACCAGGAGCGCGCCGTACAGCGGGCCCCACACCCAGCCGAGGGTCCCGATGCCCGCCAGCAGACCGAGGGCCCGGGCGCGCCGCGGTTCGGTGTAGATGTCGCCCACCACGGCCATTCCCACCGGGATGAGCGCTCCGCCACCGATGGCGGTCAGCGCGCGCCCGATCAGCAGAACCGAGAGGCTGTCGGCAACCGGCACCACGATCGAGCCGACGAGGAACACCGCGAGCGCGCCCACCACGACCGCGCGCCGGCCCACGATGTCGCTGAGGCGGCCTGCCAGTGGCATCACCGCGACATAGGCGATCAGGTAGACGTTGACGATCCAGGTGGCGTCGTCGATGTCGTCGGGCAGCACCAGACCCAGATCGCCGATGATCGGCCGCAGCATGGTGGACACAACCAGAAGATCGTCGCCCGCGACGAAGACGCCGAAGGCGACGACGGCCAGCGCCAGGCCCGGTGATCGCGCGGGCGCTCTGGCAGTCAAGAGTCGGCGCCAAGATCCGGGCGCTCGACCTCGACGTTCGCGCCGTAGTCGCTGAGCACAAGGAGCCAATTGCTCACGCCCTCGCCGGTATCGGCATCGAAGCGCGCCTCGACCACGCGGCCCGATGCCGCGTCAATCCAGAGGTCGATCGGCACTCTCTGGTCGACCAAGCCCCCGGTGAGCACGGAGATGGGCTGTGCCTCGGCGATGCCGCGCAGGTGATACCGGTTGTCGTCGTCGGGCGCGGGCTCGAGGAGCTCGGCGCGGCGCAGGCCTGTGGCGAGCAGCGGGCTCCAGCCGAGGTCGGGCTTGAAGAGGCTCGCAGGGTCGAAGCTCAGGTCCTCGGGCGCGGGCTCCCACCGTCCCGTGGCCGGGTTGGTGATCCAGGTTGCGCCGTCGATGGCGACCGCCCCGACCTCCGTGGTGAGGCTGCCGGCGGTCACCGTGATCAGGGCATCGGCCGACGCGGGCGCGGCGAAGCGCCCCTCGGCGCGCTCGAAGGCCAGGCTGTCGCCGTCGTCGATGTAAACGACGGCCCCACTGCGCCCGATGCTGAAGCGCACCGTGTCGATATCCGACATGGCCTGTGCGGCCGCCGCCCGCACGGCGTCGACGTCTGCGGCAATCGCGGCTTTGCCGGGCTCGTCCGACGAGCAGGCGCCGACCAGCATGAAGGCAAGCAGCGCAACGGCGAGGAAGGGGAGTCGGCTGAGTGTGATCACGAGACCCCGGCACTCCACGGTCGCGAAGACTCCAGAATGCGGCCCAGGCTCGCCGCCAGTCGCAGCCGCATCATCGGCAGCGCTGCGGAGGCGCAGTGCGGTCTAGTACGGAGTGCGAGCTGCCGCGAGCCTCCCCACGTGCCGGGCTGGCCGATGCCGCCTCCGATCTCCTGTACGCGACAGGGGCGTTGACGACGACCACCGCGACGCTGGACACGCCCACCTTCGGGCCTCGCTCGGATCGACTCGAATCGGTTCGTTCAGAGGCCGGCTCGTCGCCTACAGGGCGCCTGCCGAGCCGCTTTTCGACAGCTCCCCGTCGCCTCGAGCGCCGTTTCGAGTGAGCAGGCGCAGCCAATTTGCGGTCGTTGGAATCCCAGTTTTTCACCTCGCGCGCCGTCATCGACATCGAAGTGCTTCTACAGCCTGCTGCGGCACCGCCGATACACGGTCGTCGCTCGAAACGGAAACGTTGCCCAAAGCCAGATGCGGTCGGGCAGGAAGCGCGCCTCACCGCGGCGACGAGCCGCTCGTAGAACTCGGCCTGGTTCACCAGACCGGTCAGAGCATCAGTGGCGGCCTGCCGTCTGAGCTGGTCGATGGTCTCCTGCTGCAATCTGGCGTTGCGTCTCACTAGCACGGCCGGGTCCTGCGGATGAACGTGGCCCGCCCGCTCGCGCAACCAGAGCCGCGGCACAAAGACCGCCAACGACGTGGGCGGCTACGAGGAGCGATCGCATCAACTCACGTTACGCACCATGGCCCGACCTCAATGGCCGGACCGTTGGCGCCCACCCCGTCACCACGGGAGGCGCACTATCCTTCTGCGGTGAGCTCGACCGACCGGATTCGCCCAAAGATCGCCTCGCGCGCTGACATCGCGCCGTTCTACGTGATGGAGGTCATGAAGGCCGCGGCGGAGCGCGAAGCTGCCACCGGTGACGTACTGCACCTGGAGGTGGGCCAGCCGTCCACCGGGGCCGCTGAGGGCGTGCTGAGCGAGGCTGAGAGGCTTCTGCGGTCCGGGCCCCTCGGCTACACCGACGCGACCGGTGTACCGCCCCTGCGTGAACGCATCGCCGCCAGCTACATGGATCTCTATGGCGTGACGGTGGATGCGGCGAGCGTCATCGTCACCACCGGAGCGTCCGGAGCGTTCACCCTGGCCTTTCTCGCCTGTTTCGATGCCGGTGACCGCGTGGCGCTCCTCGAGCCCGGCTACCCTTGCTATCGCAACGCGCTCGAGGCCTTCGGCGTCGAGGTCGTCGGCCTGCCCGTGGGGCCGGAGACCCGCTTTCAGCCGACGTCCGAGATGCTGAACGCCGTCGAACCCCTGGATGGGCTGGTGCTCGCGAGCCCTGCCAACCCGACCGGCTCGGCGCTGACCGTCGAGGAGCTGCGGTCGATCTGCACGTGGTGCTCCCGTCGTGGCGTCCGCCTGATCGCCGACGAGATCTATCACCGCCTCACCTACGGCGACGCTGCCCCAACCGCGCTGGGGGCCTGGAGCGATGCCGTGGTGATCAACAGCTTCTCGAAGTACTACTCGATGACCGGGTGGCGACTTGGCTGGATCGTGGCACCCGAGCCCCTGGTGGCTCCGATCGAGCACCTCGCGCAGAACCTGACGATCTCGCCTCCAACGCTGAGCCAGCTGGTCGCGGTAAGTGCCTTCGAATGCACGGACGAGCTCGATTCTCATGTGCGCCGCTACGCCGCCAACCGGGACGTGCTGCTCGACGCGCTGCCTCAGGCGGGCATGCCGCTCCACGCTCCCGCGGACGGGGCCTTCTATGCCTACGCCGACATCTCGGCGCTTGCCGATGACTCTCAGGAGCTCTGCCGCGTTTGGCTCGATGAGATTGGCGTAGCCGCGACTCCGGGCATCGACTTCGACCCCAACCGCGGAGCGTCATGGGTGCGATTCTCCTTTGCCGGTTCGACCGACGAGATCGCGGCGGCGGCGGAGCGACTGATCGATTGGTACCGCCGGCGCTGAGCAGCACGCGCGGGCAGTTTTACGGTCGTGCCCAGGACCGGCGTCTCGCGCCTTCGCAGCAGTGAGCCACACGCGGGATCATGAAGCGCGTCATCAGTCACCTCCTCCGACGGTCGTGAGAACCGACCCTGAGTCGTCGGCGCAGTCCGAGCCGCAGCAGCCCTGCTGGCAGCCCTCAATCGCGTCGGCGAGACCTCTCAGCAGACCCGCCAGCGCCGAGTAGCGCACGCGATAACGCACGGACCGACCCGTCCGTTCCGCCGCCAACACTCCGGAATCGCGCAAGGCGGACAGGTGTCGCGACACGACCGAGATGTCGATCGGCAACTCGGTCGCGACCTCGCTGACACTCCGCGGCTCGTCGCAGCAGTGTGCGAGCCCGCTCAAGATCATCAGCCGATTGGGATCGGAAAGAGCCCGGAACAGATCGGGATCGAGCCGATCCTCGAGGTCACAGTCACAGTTCATGCGTTTATCATTGCACGTTTGCGCACTCATGCAAGTGATATCGGAAAAAGAAGGCTCGCCGGAGCGAGCCTTCCGGAGTCGAAGTCTGCGAGGGCCTAGGCGATCCCGAAGAACCTCTTGTATTCGTCACGCCACTCTGCGGCCTGGTCGCCGGCCTTCCAGACGCCAACTCCGCGCTTGAGTACGCGCTTGTTGTAGCCCTTCTTGGCGAGAGCCCAGTTGCAGGCCATCGGCGTCGCGCATCCCTTGGCGCCACGCGGCTTGGTCTTGGTGCCGTGCATCATGAAGTGCACGCGGTTGTTCTTGCCGCCGTTCCGCTTCATGTACGTGTCGAGTCGCTTGGCCGCGAACTTCCAGGTCTTGCTGCTGACGGCCTTACCGTTGCCGTGGTACATCTGCAGCCAGACGCCGCCGCCCTGAGCAAGTGCTCCGGCTACGCCACGCATGCCGGGGCGAATGTTGAGCGTGCCCTTCTTGTTGAAGGTGAAGTGCTTGCCCTTGCCCTCTCCGACCAGGGTGACCAACGCGGGCGCGAGGTAGAAGTGGACCCGGTCGGCGTAGCTCTCGCCCTCGGTGCCCCACGGCATCGCGTCGAGCTCCCTCATGGCCTTGGTAAGGCGGGTGCCCGGGTGGTTCTTGCCCTGCTTCGGCGGAGCCTTGGCCTTGCCGATGATCAGCTTCCACCCGTTCTTGGTGAGCTTGATGCGGTTCTGGCACGCAATCTTGACGGTGCGTGCGCCGCGAATCGAGACCTTCTTGAAGCAGCGCCTGGCCTTTTTGTCACGGAACGCGTTGCCGACCTCGTCCACCATGACGATGTGCGACTCGCCGCCGAGGATGTCCTCGCCGCCGTCGATCTGCGTCTTGAGTGTCTCGACCATCTTCGGGACGGTCATCTTGGCCAGTTGGTGCCCGTTGACCTTGGCCAGACGGTGATGGTCATAACCCTCACGAAAGACTCCGCCGGAGCCGGGGTCCTGGCGGAACAGCCCGTCCTCCGGACTCAGCGCCGTGCCACCTTCGAGGATCGTGCTCGCCGACTCTTCGTCTGAGTACACGATGGACATCGGGGCGGCGGTTGCAGCTGCAGCGGCGCCTCCGAGGATGATCGCCGCACCGAGCGCGGCAGCGCAGAACTTCATGGCCCCTCCATGGGCTGTGAGTACTTCCGTGTTTGTTCTCGGCGCGGTGCCCCCGCCGCGGCACCATGGCCGGGAGTTTTCTCTATCAGCGAGGCATGAGAACAGCAAAAGGCGACTCAATGAGCCGCCTTTTGTCGTAACCAGTGGACCCGGCCGGCACTGCCCCGGCGTCCGAAAGCGCTTATCGAGTTGTCTTCTCCGAGCGCAGCCGCTGGTGGAGTCTCGCGAGGGGCGTCACCTGCGGCCGACCCGCTCCCTCGCCAACCTCTCCTGTGTTTTAACCCGCTAACCGAGTGGTTTTGCTATCGGGCGAGAGCCGCTAGCTGACACCGGTGATCCCCCTCACGGCTCGAAGAGGGGCCGATGACTCTCAGACCTGCTGTTTAGGCAGAGAGAGCGAGCTTAGGAGAGTTGGTCTCCGCAGCTACGTGTGTTCCCGGTTTTTGACGCGGTCCTCCGGGGTCCGCGGCTCGCTTAACAACTCGTCCCCGCTCCGTCGAAACTGGTTCGGGCCCGTGCGCATAACGTAGCACCGCTCGCGTCTCAGCGTCCGCTTCAGCGGCTTGGTCGGTGCAAGAGCTCTCCGGAGACCTCGGAGAGGGTTCGGCACCCGCAGAGAGCCAGCGCGTTTTCCGTCTCAGCCACGAGCTGACCAAGCACCGTGGTCACACCCGCCTCCCCGCCGGCGGCAAGGCCGTAGGCGACCGGACGCCCCAGCAATATCGCCTGAGCGCCTCGAGCGAGCGCCTTGACCACGTCCGTGCCTCGGCGAATGCCACCGTCCAGATAGACCTCTGCCCTACCTGCCACAGCTTCGATGATCGCCGGAAGCGCATCGATGGTCGCGATGGCCGTATCCAGCTGTCGACCGCCATGGTTCGACACGATGACTCCGGAGACCCCGTGCTCGATGGCCAGGTCCGCGTCGGCAGGCGACAGAACGCCCTTGACGAGTAGGGGGAGATCCCAGCGGCTTACCCACTCGGCGATATCGGACCAGCCAAGGTCGAGCTTCATCATCTCGGTCGTCTGTGCCGGAGTCGGTGACCCGGCGGCGGCGGACTTCTCAGGAATACACGGCAGACCGAGCTGTGCCGGCAGGCTGAACGGCTCATGCAGCTCCCGCTCCCGAACTCCGTAGGGAGGCAGATCCACCGTCACGACCACAGCTCGATAGCCCGACGCCTTCGCGCGGGCGATCATCTCGTCGTTCAGGCCTTGATCGGCCATCGGGTAGAGCTGGAACCACCGCACCCCGTCGCCACTGGCCGCGGCGACATCCTCGATGCTGGTGTTCGCCAGTGTGGACAGGCACATGCCCAGCCCAAGGCTTGCCGCGGCAGCAGCCGTCGCCGCTTCTCCGCGCGCGTGAAACGCGCCCTGATAGGCGAAGGGCGCCACCATGATCGGCGCGCTGAGCGGAGCGCCGAGAACGGAGGCCGAGGGGTCGATCCCCGAGGCGGTGGCGTGAAGCACGCGCGGCACCAAACGTAGGCGACTAAACGCGTCGTAGTTGTCGCAAAGAGTTCGCTCGTCTCCGGCGCCGCCGGCGATGTAGCCGAAGGTCGCAGCGTCGAGAGCTTCCTTGGCGAGAGGCTCCCAAGCGCGGAGATTGGTCGGCATGCCCGGACCCGGGCGGTGGAGATCAGACATATGAGTCGGCAGAGGAAGTCGCGATCAGCGTATCGGCTGCGCGTCGCGCCGATCCGCCGGTATGAGAATCGGCGGGTGACGCCATACGAGCCCATCGATTGATTCGGCAGAAAGCGGGCGTGAGATGAGGAAGCCCTGCACGCGCTCTACACCGATCGCACGAACTTATCCGGCTGTGCGCTGGTCTCGACGCCCTCGGCTACGACAAAGGAGCGATCGATCTTGACCTCGGGCGACGAACGACAGCAGGCGCAGATGAGCCAACGAGGAACGCCCGGTGCCGAAATCGTCCACCGAAAGGCGCACTCCAAGCGACGCAAGCTCCTCGAGACGGGGGACGCACTCCTTGAGGTGTTCCACGAGGGCGTCCTCCGGGATCTCGAATACCAGCTGCCGCGGAGACAGGTGGTGTGCGCGTGAACCGAGTGACGCTGCGGCGGATTTCACGCCAGGGGTGATTCAGGAAGGCCATTCGGGCGAACTTTCGGGGGGTTTTGGGCCAGAGGCACGCTGGAGCGGTCTTGCACCCAGGCGTCCAGCGCCCGTGGTGGCCGAGGGCGCGAAATCAAGAAGCCCTGCGCCCGCGGCACGCCCATCTCGCGAAGCTGATCCCACTGAGCGACGGTCTCGACACCCTCGGCAACGACATCCGCGTCGAGAGCCGCCGCCAGATCCACGATCGCCCCGACGATCTCACGGTCTGAGCCTCCCGCACCAAGGCCGCCGACGAACATTCGGTCGATCTTCACCTCCGCGACGAACGACAGGACCCTCAGATGAGCAAGGGAGGAGCGCCCGGTGCCGAAATCATCGATCGAAAGCCGGATACCGAAGGCGGCGAGCTGTTCGAGCACCGGAATGCACTCCTCGAGACGCTCGACGAGCGCGTCCTCTGGCAGCTCGAGCACCAGTTGGCTCGCGGAGATCTCGTATTCATCCAGTAGCGCCTTTGCGAGCGTCGCGAACGCGGGGTCCTCGGCCTGAGACTCGGCTAGATTGACCGAGATCGGCAGCGGGGGCAGATCGGAAGACATCTCGTTCCATCGCCGAGCCTCAGTCAAGGCGCGACGCAGCACCCGCTCGCCGATCTCGTTCATCAAGCCCACCTCGCGCGCGACCGGCAGAAAGCGGTCCGGAGGCACGACACCCATCGCCGAGTGTTCGAGGCGAACCAACGCCTCCAGGCCGACCAGCGCTCCGGTCTGGAGGGAGACGACCGGCTGGTATTCGACCCGCAGCCGGTCGGAGGCAAGTGCCTCGACCACTGCCTCCTCCATGGCCAGACGCTCGAGCGCTTGGCGTCGCATCGAAGCATCGAAGCGCTGAACCTCGTGACCTGAGCGCTTCGCCTCATACATCGCCGCATCGGCGTCTCTGATCAGTGCGTCGGCCGACGCCACCTCACCTGGGGCGGCGTGAGCGACGCCGATGCTGGCGCTTACCGAGAGCATCCTCTCACCGAGCGCGACCGGCTCGTGAAGGCACGCGGCGAGGCGGTGACCGATAGCGACAGCGTCATCGAGGTCCGCGAGGCCGGGGCACACGATGACGAACTCGTCACCCCCGAAGCGTCCCACGACGTCCGTTCCGGCCACGCCACGACGGAGTCGCTCACCGACCGCACGCAGCAGCTCGTCGCCCACGGGATGACCGAGGCTGTCGTTAACCACCTTGAACCGATCAACGTCGAGCAGCAGCACCCCGAGCGCGTCGCCGTGTCGGCGGCTCTGATCGAGCTCATTCCTCAAGGCTCGCTCGATGCCGCTGCGGTTCGCGAGACCAGTCAATGCGTCCACGTGGATCTCCCTCTCCCACTCGCTCAGCCGCCGCGAAATGGTTCGCGCTCGACGGCCGAGAGCCATCAGCAGAGCCGAGGCAAGAGAAAGCGACACCCCGATGACCGCGGCAAGTAGGACTTCGTAGGCCGTTAGGCTGGGCCCGGAGGAGCTCCAGACCTGGACGCTGCCGGCTAACGCGGCCGAGGTGAAGCGACTCTCGGCGGCCGAGGCCGACCGCCGGTTCGGGTCCCCAGCCAAGACGACCTCATCGAGCGGCCCTCCGAGAAAGCTGGAATCGCCGGCAATCGAAAGGCCGCGTTCAGCACGAGAAGCGATTTCCGCAACCCGAGCGCCGGGGCTGATCTCGCCCGCCAGCCATCCGATGAAGGCACCCTCTGGGGGGGACTCGGATATCGGTACGAGGACGCTGAGCGGGCTGAGTTCGAGGTCCCATTCGTAGCGCGTGGCCAGACTCTCGAAGGAACGTCGAGCCGCCGCGGGAATGTGGCCAAGGATCGGCCGGCTCGTGCGTCGGGAGTTCTCAAGCTCGCGACCGACACCGGGAAGTGGGCCGATATCGAGGCCGACGGCCCCGTCGGGCATCCCGGGCGTAAGACGCGTAACAACGAAGTACTCGTCTGCTGTGGGGTTGGGCAGCTGGGCGGTGAAGGTCGGCATGCCGGCGGCGCGTTCATGCCGCACAAGAGCATCAAGTCCATCGCGCGAAGCCGGGCGAATCAGCACGACGTTCTTAAGCCATGACCCCTCGCTCAGCGCGACAGATTCCAGGAAGTCCGTCCACTGATCGTTCGTCGGATCCGCTGTGCGGACGAACGCCGAAGTGATCCCGAGACGATCTGAGGTCACCTGTGCTTCCGCCTCGATTACCGCGGTCAGTCGGTCAGCGTCGCGTGCGAGGTCCGCGGTGAAGTGCTGCTCGGCCTGCAGGCGCAGCACGACGATGGCCACGAAAAAGGCGATGAGGAACACCAGCGCTCCCACAAGAGGTGCGGGATTGCGCCCTAGGCGTAACGCGCGTGAGGCTAGAGAGGTCATGTACGGCGCCAGAGTCGGGGATGGCGCCCACCGGCCGATTGCGGGCAACGCGTTCGCTTATGTCACAAAGTGGGCCATCCGCGAAGCGTCTGGACCCAGACTTCCGTCGAGGATCTACCTGCGGCGAGCGGCTTTCATCGCCCGATCGGACTCGCGTCGATCCTCTCGTTCGCGAATCGTTTGGCGTTTGTCGTACCGAGTCTTACCTCGCCCCAGGCCGATCTGGGCCTTCACCCGCCCCTGTTCGTTGAAGTAGAGGCTCATCAGGACCACTGAGAGGCTTTTTTGATTTACCTCGGTCTCGAGTCGCTCGATCTCGCGGCGATGAAGGAGGAGCTTCCGAGTGCGATCCGCTTCGTGGCCAGCCCTCGAGGCGGGCGCATACTCGGGAATGTGAAGCCCGAGCAGCCAGGCCTCCCCGTCCTTGAACACCACATAGGCATCGCCGATCGACGCGCCTCGCTCGCGGAGGGCTTTGACCTCGCTTCCGAGCAGCACGAGACCCGCCTCGAAGCGGTCAATGATCTCGTAGTCGAACTTCGCGCGCCGATTGCGCGCAATGTCTCGCCCCGGGGAGTCGTACCTTTTGCTCTTCTTGGCCATCGAGGGCGGGATGCTATCGGCCACCGGCCGCGACCCACTCGCCCTTAGCCGCGCCCCGCGACGCACAGGCGCTTCTTCAGGTCTTCATGGCTACGAAGGAGGAAGAGCCTTGGATCCGTTCGGGAGTTGGTGGATTTCGAAGCGGTCGCCGACGGCTCTTCCGTGATCTCCGGCCCAGTTGTTGGCGACCTCGGCGCCCTGGGGTCGGGCGAAGAAGAAACCCTGAGCATGGGATACGCCCAGCTCGAGGAGCCGTTCCCACTGCTCTTGTGTCTCGACGCCCTCAGCGACGACTCGAGCTTTCAGAGCCGCGGCGAGGTCGACGATCGCTCCGACGATGTCGATGTCCGACCCGGATCCGCCGAGGCCCGCGACGAAGGTTCGATCGATCTTGACCTCAGACACGAAGGACAGCAGTCGTAGATGCGCGAGAGACGAACGGCCGGTGCCAAAGTCGTCGACCGACAGCTCGACTCCGAGCGCGACGAGCCGCTTCAGAACCGGTACGCACTCTTGGAGATGCTCGACGAGGGCGTCCTCCGACAACTCGAAGCAGATCTGCGACGGGTCAACGCCATGCTCGTTGAGGAGCTCCGCGACGAAACCGACGAGATTGGGATCGGCCGCCTGAGACTCGGCGAGGTTGATCGAGATCCGCAGAGGAGGCTCATCGGGAAAACTCTCGTTCCACCGGCGCGCGTTGGCCACGGCCATTCTGATGACCTCTTCCCCGACCCGTCCCATCAGGCCGACCTCCCGAGCAACCGGAAGGAAGCGGTCCGGAGGAAGAAGGCCGAGGGTCGGATGGTTCATTCGTACGAGCGCTTCGACGCCGGCCAGAGTCCCGGCGCTCATGGTCACGATGGGCTGGTAGACGAGCTCGAACCAGCCGTTCTCGAGGGCGTCGACGACGGCCTCTTCCATCATGAGGCGATCGAGTGCCCGGCTCCTCAACGAGGCATCAAAGACCCGCACGCTCCGGCCGTTGCGCTTGGCCGCGTACATCGCCGCGTCAGCATCGCGGATGAGGTCGTCGGGATCCGTCCCGCCGTCAGCGCGCGCGACCGCGACCCCGATGCTCGCGCTCACCGAGAGGCTGCGTCCACCAATCTCGATTGGCGCGAGGAGCGTGCGCTCGAGACGGCGCGCGATCTTTTCCGCGTCCTTGGGACTCGCGAGGTTCGGTGCGATGACCACGAACTCATCGCCGCCGAAGCGCCCCAAGACGTCGTTCGAGGAGATTCCGCCTCGCAGTCGACCGCCAACCGCCCGCAGGAGCTCATCGCCGACGGCGTGTCCAAGACTGTCGTTGACCACCTTGAATCGATCGATGTCGAGGAGCATCACGGCCAGGGACCCGTTTGACGCGTCGCGCCGAGTCAACTCAGTGCTGAGCGCGCGCTCGAGGCCAACTCTGCTCTTGAGGCTGGTGAGCGGATCGATCTGGATCTCGCGCTCCGACTCACCGAGGCGGCGGCGCAGGCCGACGGCCCGGCCGAGAAGGAGCACTCCAAGGCCCGCAACGCCCGCGACTGATGCGGCCAAAAGTAGCGCGGTGAGGACCTGGCTCGCGCCGAAGGCCGGCGCTCCGAGACTCCAGACGTGAATGTTTCCGGCCAGCAGAGGGGTGCTGAAGCCGCGATGCTCGGAGAGGCTCGCGTTGTGTTGGCTATCGGCACCTGCCACCGTGATGAGCCTGTCGCTGATCCACTCGACCTTGCTGTCGAATTCGACGGCCAGGCCAACGTTCTCCGCCTTCGCAAGCTTCATCAGTGACTCCTCGAGCCGGAATTCGGCCGCAAGCCAACCCGTGGAGGTGCCGTCGGCGTCGGTCATCGGCAACAGCGCCGCAACCGTGCCGATCTCCTCATCCCAGCCGAGCCGATCACCAAAGACCTGGAACAGCTGCTTGGTCCCGTCCGGCAGGACACCGATCGCGGCCTGGTCAGTTCGCGCCGTACGATTGAGAATGGCCTCAGCCACTGGCAGGGCGAACAGGTCGACTGCGCGTGCGCGCGAATCGCCCGGATCGTTCACCCGGGTAACGATCGCGAACTCGGACGCGCCTGGCCGTGGCGCCGGGGCCTCGACCCGCCCGCCGCGAGTCGATTCGTAAGCGATGAAGTCCGCGAGCTCGTCAGCGGGAACGCGCCTGATGACCACGACGTTGTCGAGCCAGGAGTGGCTCGCGAGCTTCGCGTCTCCCATGTACGACCGCCATTCAGCCACGCTTGGATCGGACGACGAAACGAACGACCGGGTCTGCTGGAGATCCTGGGAGGTCATTGCGGCCTCCGACTCGACTCCGGCAAGCACCAGCGAGGCTTGGCGTGCGAAGTCCACCTCAAAGCGCTGATTGGCCTGGTTGCTCATCGCGAACATCGCGATCAGAGCTAGCGCGACGAAGATGCCGATCGTCGCGAGGAAGGCCGGGCTCATAACGAGCTTCGGGGCCCAGGAGGGGCGGGAGAGTTTGGATGAGGGGAGTGCCATGGGCTCGAATGCGCGGTGCGCACAAGGCTTGTGACACATGAGGCCCCTCGGCCGGTCCCGACCAGAGATAACTCTCGTAGAGGTTTCTACTAGTAGGCCACCGGCGGCACCCCATCCGCGCTTAGCCGCGCCCTGAGACCCGCAGACGCTGCGCCCCACGGCGTCCTCGCTCGTCACGATGCTGCGCATCGCTCCTCATGCACGCCTTCGGCGCCTACGTCCTTGTGCGCTTTGGTCTGCGTGCCTCAGGTCATCGGCACGCACGGGCGGAGCGCTACCGGCGGCGACCAGCGTTTCGGCGGCGGCGCACTACGCCGTCGCCGGGCTCGAGATCGACGCGATGCCTCAGTGGCTCGATGTCGGCCACGCGGATTTCGAGCCGGTCGCCGAGCGCGATCCGGTTGCCTGTGCGCTCCCCGACAAGAGCGATCTCCATTGCGTCGGCGGTGAAGTACTCGTCGCCGATCGTCCGGGCGGGAAGGAAGCCCTCGAAAGCGCCGCCAAAGGCGACGAACACGCCACCCCCGACGACTCCGACCACCTCGCCTTCGTGCTTGTCGGAGATCACCCCCTCCGCGAGTTGACGACGCAGTAACAGGGCGGAGCAGATTCGGGCGGCGCGCCGTTCGATCCCGGCGATTTCCCGCTCGCGCTCCGAAGCATCGAAGGCCGCCTCAGAGAGCTCTTCCGTGCTTGGCGCGGGAGCGTCGGAACCGATGGTCGCAAGCAGCGCCCGATGCGCGAGCAGGTCGGGGTAGCGGCGAATCGGCGAGGTGAAGTGGAGATAGGCATCGCTGGCAAGACCCGAGTGGGAGCTCCCGTCGATCGCGTACCGGGCCTGCTTCAACGATCGGAGGACCAAGACGGCCAGCGCGCGGTCTCCGGCGCCGCCGTGGCCACCCTTCCGGAGCGCTGCCGCGGCCGCGACCGCGGCAGCGCGTCTTTGCTGGGGCCCGAGGGCGCCATCGGAGAGAGGCGGCGTGGCCACGTCGAGTGCCTCCAGCTGGTCGTACAGGCGCTCGATGCTGGACTGGTCGGGATCCTCATGAACCCGAAAGATCCCCGGCGCCTTACGCGCGAGCAGCTGCCGTGCGACCGCCTCGTTGGCGGCGATCATGCACTCCTCGATCAGCTGGTGCGACTCGCTTTGGGTCTCCATCTCGACTGCTGCCACACCGTTCTCGTCGAAGTGGAACCGCGCTCTCGATCTCCAGTGCGCCGCGAGCCATCCGGCGTGCGCGAAGCGCCCGGGCGAGCTCGCGCGCGGCACTGATGCTGTCTTCCACGTCATCCGCGCCAAGGGACTTCCCGTCGAAATGCCGGTCGATGTCCTTGTAGGTGAGGTCTCGACGGGAATGGATCAGCGCGCGATAGAAGGTCGCCGAGATAGGTTCCCCATCGGCCGCAAGGTCGATTTGTGCCGTGACTACTGGTCGATCGACCCCTGCATAGAGGCTGCATGCCCCAGCGCTGAGCTCGCGAGGCAACATCGGGTCGACCGCGCCCGGGACGTAGGCGCTGAAGGCGCGTCGAGCCGCCTCTTGATCGAGCGGCCCTCCTACGGGAACGAAATGCGCGACGTCGGCGATATGCACGAAGAGCCGAAACCCGCCGTCACGTCGCTCCACGATAATCGCGTCGTCATGGTCCTTCGCGCCGTCCGGATCAATCGTCACCACGGCCTGCTCACGTAGGTCGCGGCGACTCGCGCCTATGCCGATGTCAACGGCGGACGCCACCTCAGCCTCCTGGCGCGCCTCGGCGCCGAAGCGTCGCTTGCGACCCGCGTCCCGCAGGATCGCGTCCAAGATGACACGAGGATCATCCGCGGGTCCGTGGACCTCGATGACCTTCGCGCCCCGGCCCTGCAGCGCCACGGTGACCAAGTCGCCCAGCTGCGCTCGCCCGCGCGAGTTTCGCGAGACGCTGATCGCCCGCCCCTGCTCGAACGCGGGTCGCGCGGCCATGCCCCGGCCAAAAGGCACGATTTGAGCAACGACCGCGCGGCCGCCTCGGCTGCTCACCCCACCTTTTCCGCGGAGATCTTCAGGGCGCGCTGAAGAGCCTCGTCGATCTTTGGGGTCCCCAGGTCGTCGACAACTCGGATGCCGGGAACGAGGCCCTTCTCGTTGATGTCTTGTCCCGACGGAGTGCGGTAGCGAGCGATCGTCAGCTTGAGAGCGCCACCGTCGCGCAGCTCTCGAGTACCTTGCACAAGCGCCTTTCCGAACGTCCGATGACCCACCAAGTTCGCCCGCTTGTCGTCGCGGAGCGCTCCAGCAACGATCTCGCTGGCACTCGCGCTGTCAGCGTCCACAAGAACCACCAACGGGAGCTCTTCGGTCACGGGATCCTCGTCGGTGGTCAAGTTCTTCTCCTCGACCGAGCGACCTTCGGTCGTGACAACCGTCGCGCCCTTCTCGAGGAAGACGCTCGATTACCGCGAAGGTCGAAGACCAGCGCCGAGGCACCCTCCTCGACGAGTCGCTCGACGTCCATGCGCACCGCGTCACCGGCGCCCCGCGCGAACTGTCGCAGCGTGAAGTAGCCGACCTTGGTGCCGTTGACGGTGCGGATCTCCGCCGTGGTCAACTCGATCGCGATGCGAGCGCGTTTGACATCAACGTCGAACGGTGCGCCGCTGCCACGCTTCAAGGTGAGGGTCACGGTGGAGCCATCGGGGCCCCTGATGTTGCCGACAGTCGCATCCAGCCGCTCCGGGTCGACCGCGACGCCGTCGACCTTCACTATCTGGTCGTTCGCCTTGATTCCGGCGTCTTCGGCGGGACTGCCTTCGAAGACTCGAGTAATGACGACCTGATCGTCATCGAGGCTCACTTGGAGTCCCACGCCCGAATAGCGACCGTCGTTGCGATCGCGCAGCTCTTGGTACTCCTCCTTGGTGAGGTAGTCGGTAAAAGGGTCGTCGAGAGCCTTGATGACCTCATCGACGGACGTGACCGCGAGCTGCTCAGAATCAATGTCGCGGAAATACTCGTCGTCGAGGATCCGCAGAACTTCCGAGGCGATGTTGCCCTCGGCTTCGCCGACCAGGACACCACGAATGGGGTCGGGAAGAGTCGTGAGCCCTGTGGCGATCGGGTGCCCGCCGACCAACACACCGGCGAAGAACAGGCTCAACGCGACGATGCCGGCGATGGCGAAGCGGATCGTGATGCCGATCATCGCGGCCGGACGGGTCGGGGATGCACAACCATCGATTGTAGAGCGGTCCCCAGTCGGGCCGTCTCGCTCGCGTGCTCCGAGACCCGGAGCGCGGCGACTAGACCTTGAGGAAGCGGCGGATCGTGATGCCGGAGCCAAGGGCCCCGACGATCGCGCCTGATGCGATCAGGATTCCCGCGAGCGCGGAGAATCCGATCGTCGTGGCGGTGTCGCGAGTCAGACTGTCGTCGTTCTCGACGATCCAATTGTCGACCACACCGATCTTTACCGCCCACAGCAATCCGACGGCGAGGGCCGCCCCGATGAGACCGCAGACGATGCCCTCGATGACGAACGGCCAACGGATGAACCAATTCGTGCCACCGACCAGGCGCATGATCTCCACCTCGCGGCGCCGCGCAAAGACCGAGAGACGGATTGTGTTCGCGATCAGCAGCAACGACGCGATCAACAGGATCACGATCAACCCAAGGCCGGTCCACTGGATGAAGCGCGCGACGTCGAGAAGACGACTGGTCGTCTCACCCCCGTCGACAACGCCGGCCGATGGGTCGATCGCCGGGAAGTCTCGAAGGGCGGCGATGATGTCACCAGACCGCTCCGCTTGAGCGGGCTTGATGATGTACGAGCGCGGAAACGGGTTGCCCGGCAGCTCTTCGAGGATCGTGGGGTCCTGGAGGCGCTCGCGCATGATCTCCAGCGCTTCCTGCTTGTCCACGAAATCGAAGGACTCGACCGTGCCGTCGCTTTGGAGGGCGACGATCCCGGCCTCCAGCTCTGCGACCTGATCGACCGTGGCAGGGTCCGAGATGTACGCCCGCACGTCGATGCGGTCCTTCTGCTGGTCGACCGCCGACTGCACGAACAGGAATGACGGAATGAACGCGCCGAGAACGAAGACCGCGATGGCGACGGTGGTCGTCGCGGCGATAGCGACGGCCATGTTGGCGCGAATCGACCGCAGCGCCTCGGCGATGAAAAAACGTGCCTTGCGCATTCCTCAGTCCGCCAGGGCGTAGCGAGCTTGGCGCTGATCTCGAATGATCTTCCCATCTTCGAGCTCGACCACCCGCATCTGCATCTTGTCGACCAGATCGCGATCGTGGGTCGCCATGATCACCGTCGTCCCGGTGCGGTTGATGCGGTAGAGCAGCTGCATGATCCCGATGGACGTGTCGGGATCGAGGTTTCCCGTGGGCTCGTCGGCGATCAGCAAACGTGGCTGATTGACGAATGAGCGCGCCACCGAGACCCGCTGCTGTTCGCCACCTGAGAGTTCATTCGGATACCGCTCGCCTTTTTCGCCGAGCCCGACAAGGGTCAGCACCTCGGGAACCATCCGCTTGATGTTGCGCGGGGACTCTCCGATGATCTCGAGCGCATACGCGACGTTCTCGTAGGCGGTGCGTCCCGGCAGGAGCTTGTAGTCCTGGAAGATCGTGCCGATGGAACGCCGCAGGTAAGGGATACGACCTCGGCGCAGCCTTGTCAGATCGCGACCACCGACCACCACGCGGCCGCTGGAGGAGTCGAGCTCCTTCGTCAGCAACCGGATGAAGGTCGACTTACCCGAGCCGGACTGACCGACCAGGAAGACGAACTCTCCCGAGTCAACCTCGAGCGAGACGTCGTCGAGCGCCGTCGTGCCGCCATCCTTGCCCTCGTAGACCTTCTTGACGTCCTCCATGACCACCATGGGGCCATCGCCGTCGCGCAGGAAGGACGCGCTCTTGTCACGGCGCAGCCCGCGTCGGCCCGAACTCTCGCCGCCGGTACGGCCACGACGCCGCAGCATGCGGCGCTGGGCCCGTTCTTCGGCCTCGGAGAGGGCGTCCTCGGGCGTTTGCCCGTTGGGTGTCTGGTCAGAACTCACGAATGCAGTTCTCGGAAGCGGGGCGGGAACGCGGCTGGAGAAAAGCCTGCAAAATAACGCTTTCATGACGAGATCGCCGCGCCGAGCGGCCGGAGGTTATATGGCGGCTGCCGCAGGTGTCAACGGACGATGAGACGACGGACCTCAAGCGTTTCATGGCCTGCGTGGTGGCGGCGCGCATCGTGGCGCTAACCGACCGGTTCTTGCTCGCGGGCGCGTCGTTCGAGCTCCGCTCGAATGAACTCGTCCAGATCTCCGTCGAGAACCGCCTGCACATTGCCGGTTTCACGCTCTGTGCGGAGATCTTTGACCATCGTGTACGGATGCAAGACGTACGACCGAATCTGGCTGCCGAAGCCGATCGCGCGGGTCACACCCCGCGCTTTGGCGGCCTCATCCTCACGCCGTTCGAGCTCCTGTTGCACCAATCTGGAACGCAACAGCGCCATCGCCGTCGCACGATTCTGCGTTTGTGAGCGCTCGTTCTGGCATTGAACGACGATCCCGCTCGGGAGGTGAGTGATACGGACCGCACTGTCGGTCTTGTTGACGTGCTGCCCGCCCGCGCCGCTGGCGCGGTAGGTGTCGATCTTGAGCTCTTTGTCGAGAATTTCGATCTCAACCTCGTCGCTGACCAGCGGCGCGACATCGACAGCGGCGAAGGACGTCTGGCGGCGATTGGCCGAGTCGAACGGTGAGAGGCGCACAAGCCGATGCACGCCGCGCTCGGCCTGCATCAAGCCGTAGGCGTTCTCCCCCTCAACCGTGAGCGTGGCGCTCTTGATGCCGGCCTCGCCTCCTTCCTGAACCTCCTTGAGGTCCGCCTTGAGCTGGCGCCCCTCGGCCCATCTGAGGTACATCCTGAGCAGCATCTCCGCCCAGTCCTGAGCATCTGTGCCACCTTCCCCGGAGTGGATGCTGACCACGGCCGCGCCGGCATCGTGCTCACCACTGAACAGGCGCGCTTCGTCGAGAACGGCCAGCGTGGCGTCGAGTGAGTCCACCCCCGACCGAATCTCGGCCAGGAAGTTCTCCTCCAGCGCCCCGGCCTCGTTTTCCTCCGTCGCGAGTTCGAGGAGTCCCTCGAGGTCCTCGACCTCGGCACTCAGCCGACGATATTCGGCCAGTCGCTTCTGCTGGGTGGAGTGCTGGGCCGAGACCGCGGCCGCCGTGTTCTGGTCGTCCCAGAATCCCGGCGCCTGCATCTGCTGTTCAAGCTCGGCGATGCGAGCTTCGATCGCGGCAGGGTCAAAGATAGTCGCCCAGGACACCGGCTCGGTCGCGAAGACCACCGATGCGCTGAACGAGATCTTCGAGGGCTTGTTGGTCCTCGAGGCTCACGTCGTCAGGCCGCAGTCAGGCGTGCCGTAGCAATTCTTGAACTTCTTGCCCGACCCGCACGGGCAGGGGTCGTTGCGGCCGACGCCCTTGAGCTCGTCGGGGGTCACGCGCTGCTCGACGACCGCGACCGAATCGACCGACGTCTCCACCCCGGCGCTGGAGTACTGCAGCTCGTCTTGGTGGGCGTGGGCGACCTCAGGCTCGGTGGTCCCCGCCGCCGCGGCGACCGACTGCACCGGCTCGTCCTGGTAGGTGTAGTCGACGTTGGAGACGTCGGGCTGCCGAGGCTGCGGATGCTCCTCCGAGGGCTCGAGCCGGAACATGAGACGCACGAACTCATGCTTCACGTTCTGCATCGTCTCTTCGAACATGTTGTGGCCCTCGAGGCGGTACTCGCCGAGCGGGTCCTTCTGGCCGAGGGCGCGCAGGTGGATGCCTTCGCGCAGATAGTCCATCGCGTAGAGGTGCTCGCGCCACTGCGTATCGACGAGGCTCAACAAGACCAGGCGCTCGAGCTCCTGCATACGCTCGGAACCGAAACGCTCTTCACGCGCGTTGTACTGCTCCATCGCGTCGTCTTCGAGCTCGTTGAGCAGGTCCTCTTCGGTAAACGGATCGCTGTCGTCATCGAGCGGAAGCTCGCCGGGCCCGAAGGACACGGGGTAGTACTGCGCGATCTCATGGAAGAGCGCGTCGAGGTCCCAGTCGGCGGGAAGTGCATCCTCTGACGAGTACTGGCCGACGATGTCCACAAGGGTCCCGACCACCCAATCACGCGAGCGTTCCGTGAGGTCCTCGCCCTCGAGCACCCTGCGGCGCTCGCTGTAGATCACCTTGCGCTGCGCGTTCATCACGTCGTCGTACTCGAGGACGCGCTTGCGGATGTTGAAGTTCTGCTCCTCGACCTTCTTCTGAGAGCCCTCCACCGTCTTGGTGAGCATCTTCGAGTCGAGCGGCAGGTCGTCGCCCGGGCCGAGCTTGTCGAGGATCTTGTAGATCCGGTCGCCCGCGAAGATCCGGATCAGGTCGTCCTCGGCCGAGAGGAAGAACCGTGACTGACCGGGGTCGCCCTGACGGCCGGAGCGCCCGCGCAGCTGGTTGTCGATACGGCGACTCTCGTGGCGCTCGGTGCCGATGACGAAGAGGCCACCCAGATCTTGGACCCCCTCCCCCAACTTGATGTCCACTCCACGGCCGGCCATGTTCGTCGCGATCGTGACCGAGCGCTGCTGGCCCGCGCTGGCGATGATCTCGGCCTCATGCTCGTGGTGCTTGGCGTTCAGCACGTTGTGGGTCACACCGCGCTTGTCGAGCATCTTGCTGAGCATCTCGGAGACCTCGACTGAGGCCGTGCCGAGCAGCACCGGCTGGCCTTTCTCCTGGCGCTCGGCGACCTCCTCGACGACGGCGCGGAACTTGCCCTCGCGGGTCTTGAAGATGTAGTCGTTCTCGTCGACCCGGCTGACAGGGCGATGGGTCGGGATGGCGAGTACGTCCGCCTCGTAGATCTTTGCGAACTCGTTGGCCTCGGTGGAGGCGGTGCCGGTCATTCCCGAGAGCTTCTTGTAGAGACGGAAGTAGTTCTGCAGCGTGATCGTGGCGAGGGTCTGGTTCTCCTCGCGGATCTTCTGGCCCTCCTTCGCCTCGATCGCCTGGTGGAGCCCTTCGGAGTAGCGACGCCCCTCGAGCACCCGGCCGGTGAACTCGTCCACGATCAGCACTTCGCCGTCGCGAACGATGTACTCCTTGTCGTTGTTGTAGAGCGCCTGTGCCTTTAGAGCCTGGATGAAGTGGTTGACCAGGCCGCCGTTGACGTCGAGGTAGAGGTTCTCGATACCGAGCGCCTTCTCGATCTTGGCAACACCGCTCTCGCTCGGGGCGACCGTGCGGTGCTTCTCGTCGACCTCGTAGTCCTCGTCCTGCTTGAGGGTCGGGACCACGCGTGCGAAGCGGTAGTAGGTCTCCGAGGCTTGCTCGGGCACACCGGAGATGATCAGCGGCGTCCGGGCCTCGTCGATGAGAATCGAGTCGACCTCATCCACGATGCAGAAGTAGTGCTTGCGCTGCACGCAGTCGTCGAGCCGCACGGCCATGTTGTCGCGGAGGTAGTCGAATCCGAACTCGGAGTTCGTGCCGTAGGTCACGTCGCAGAAATACGCGGTGCGCCGCTGCGCCTCAGGCATCTGGCTCTGGATTACGCCGACCGAAATCCCGAGCAACTCGAACAGCGGCCACATCCAGTTGGCATCGCGGCGCGCGAGGTAGTCGTTCACCGTCACCACGTGGACTCCGTGCTCGGTCAGCGCGTTGAGGTAGATGGTGGGCGCCGAGGCGAAGGTCTTGCCCTCGCCGGTCTTCATCTCGGCGATCTTGCCGTCATGAAGGGCCATCGCGCCGACGAGCTGGACGTCGTAGAGGCGAACCATTCCCTCGGCCTGGTCACGAGGCGTGTCCCACTCGTCAGGGAGATCCTCAGCAGCACGCCCGAGCTTCGCCTCGGTGGTGACTTCTGAGCTGTCCACGCCAGCCGGGTCGACAGTGCGCTTCGCGGCCTCTCGCACGAGCGCAAAGGCCTCAGGCAGGAGGTCCTCCAGGCTCTCCCCATCCCGGTGACGCTGCTTGAACTCTGCCGTCTTCTCGCGGATCTCCGCGGCGGTGAGCTCGAGGTAGTCGTCCTCGAGGTCGCCGATCTTCTCGGCACGCTTCAGCATGGTCTTCATGTGGCGGCCTTCGCCGACGCTCAAGACCTTGTTTAGGAGCTGTGTTGACATGCGCTTTCCGGCTCGGTGGGCGGACTTGTTGATGGTAGCAACGGGTCCCTCGGAACCGGCCTCCGGGTGTTACGTCTTCATGGCGGCTTAAGGGTCTAAGACGTGCAACGGGCAGGCGCTAGGGCCGGTCGTGCCGGCACCATGATGACGCCGAGCTGGCCGCCCTGACCCACGAACACGCCCTTCAAGATGCCGAGGGCACCCGACCGCCGATGCGGTGAACGGGCGCCCTCAGCCCGGCTTCATGCGTCAGGCGCGATGAGACCGTAGTTACCGTCCCGTCGTCGGTAGATCACGCTGACGTTGTCGGTTTCGTCGCTGCGGAAAACGTAGAAGTCATGGTTGAGCAGATCGAGCTGGAGCGCGGCATCCTCGGCTGCCATCGGTTCCATCGGAAAGCGCTTGCTCTTGACGATCATGGGCCCCTCGTCGACCGGAGCGGGGGCTGATGGCTCGGCAGGCACAGGCGGGGGCGGTTGAGCTCGCGCGCCACGGCGGCGCTTGCGTCGGTCGCGGTACTTGGCCGCTTGGCGCTCGAGCTTGTGGGTGGCCTGATCGATCGCGTTGTACATGTCGGGGCCACGCTCGCGAACGCGCAGTACCGGACCCTTCGTGCGAACCGTGACCTCAGCTACCTGGTCCTGTCCATGGCTCTTGGTGTTCTCCACGGAGAGCTCGAGCTCGACGCGCGTCGCGTCGTCCCATGGCGGGAGTATCCGGCTCAATTTCCCCAGCTTCCGCTCTGCGTGCTCAAAGAGCGCGTCGGTCACTTGAAGGTTCTTGCCCTTCACCTGGAGCTGCATAACGACCTCCCGGGGTGTGTGAACTGCACAGATCCTATCCCCGACGGAGCGCGCGCGCGAAGGATCTGGCCGTGATCTTGCGGACCCCGCACAACCACAACGCCTGAGCCGCGGATGCGAGCGTCGCGCCCGTGGTGTGAACGTCGTCCACCAGACACACGCTGGGTGGTAACTCGATCCCCCGCCTGACGGTGAAAACACCGCGCACGTGCTCAACGCGGGCGGCGACCCCCGCGCCGCGCTGAGACCGTTCAGGCCCGGTTCGCTGGAGTACATCGCAGACCGAGGCGTCCCAACGTTCGGCGAGCGCCGCGGCCAGCGCCTGGCTCTGGTTGAAACCTCTCCGCGCCTCTCGGCCCGCGCTCAAGGGAATCGGCACGAGTGCGGTTCCCGCCGGTCGAGGAGTGTGATCGACGATCAGATCCGCGAGTACGGGTGCCAGCCCCAGGCGGCCGCCGTCCTTGAGGCCGCTCACCAAATGGGGCACGGGACCCTCGTACCGCACGGCCGCCCGCGCTCCGACGAGGCGCCCTCGACACTCGGCGCAGCGAGCGGGCGCGATCGCAAACGGATGACCGCACCCCGCACAGTGTTCGCCGCCAATCGGTCGCAGCGCACCACGGCATCTGTCGCACAGGGACTTCCCCGGCAACGAGCATCCGACGCAGGTCGGCGGAGAGACTGCCTCGATCAGTCGAGACAGGAACCATCGATGGACCACGCCCTCTGGAGGGCGCCCGGCCCCGGTCTTCCCCCATGGCTTAGTCGCCGATGCGCGCAATGTCCGCTAGACCGAGGTTCAGACCGCGACTCATCCTTCGACGATGTCGCATCCCCCGGGATACGGGCAGACTCTCCACAACCCCCGCGATGACCAGCCCCTCTCTCTCACTAATCGGGCGAACCACCCGCGCATGGGCGCTTTCGTTGGCCGGTCTCGTGATCGGCGCGGCGGGCGCTCGCCCCGGATCGGCGTACGCGTCGAGCTCCGGAGCGATTACCCCCGGCAGCGACATCTCGCTGACTCAAGTAGCCCTGATCGTGGTGATTCTCGCCGGAGTAATCGCCTTGGCCAGCTCCCTACTTCGACGGGAACGTTCAGAGGGCCATGGCGATCCGGAGCTCCAAGAGCTGGGACACGATCCCTCCTCGTCTGATGGCCTTGAGGGTGGCGTCGATGGTGAGACTCGCACCGCGCGCATCACCTCCTATGACGTCGCGATGGGTATCGCCGGCAGCCGATACGGCAATAGCCATGGCGACGGAAACGGACTCGGCCACGTCAGTCCGGACCTCACCGCCATCAGGCAGG
>CAMYIK010000002.1 GCA_947258365.1 uncultured Thermoleophilia bacterium
GCTACAACTCCAGGCCATGGCCAAATCGCTGCCGCCGCTTCCGCCTCGTCCAGAGAGCGGCAGAGGCCTTCCCCATCTGGAGACCCGCGCCCGTACACGCGAGGGCTTGCCGGGGCTGACCGAAGCTCCCCCGGCGCGGGACCGAAGCCTGCCACCCCTCTCAGGAGCCGCGCCGCTACGCCGCCCCGCGCCACCTCGTCCGCGGCGTCGTCAGGGGAACGGGCGTCTCGGCCTTGCCACGCTCCTTGTGGCCGGGCTCGTCGGCGCGGGAGCGGTGGGCGCACTGGTTGCGACGGTCGTCAGCGACGACCCGCCAGCACTTGAGGCCAGTGCCCAGACCTCGACGCCGTCCCTGCCCGGGGTCGTCAACGAGAGTCTCAATCTGTCGAGCGCGGTCCGCACCGCATCTCCGTCGGTCGTGCAGGTCATCGCCGGCAACAGCTCGGGCAGCGGCGTAATCGTGCAGCCCCGCGGCCTGATCGTCACCAATCAGCACGTCGTCGGTAATCAGACCCGCGTGACGGTGGTGACCGCTGACAATCGCCGCATTCCCGCCGACGTTGAGACCAGCGACGCGACCCAGGATCTGGCGATTCTTCGGCCCAACGGTGTGGCAGGACCCGGTGCCCAGGTCGCCGTCGAGCCCGATGGTGGACTGGAGGTCGGTGAACAGGTCTTCGCGATCGGTAGCCCATTTGATCTTCCGGGCACCGTGACCGCGGGCATCGTCAGCGCCGTGGGTCGGGTCAACGACCGCAACGGTATTCCCATGATTCAGACCGACGCGCCGATCAATCCGGGAAATTCCGGTGGAGGCCTTTTTGACCTTCGCGGCCGTCTGGTGGGCATCCCCACCGCGATCGCCGCCCCGATCCGCGGCAACGTCGGAATCGGTTTCGCCGTTCCATCCTCCCGCGTCAGGACGCTGCTCGAGAGCGTCGACTAACTCAGGAAGGTCCCCATGTCAGATAGTCAAGACGAACCCACGTCGGTTCCGCCGCGCACCGCGCCGCCACGAGAGCAGCTCGAGGCTGTGCTCTACGAGCTTCGCCGTGTCATCGTCGGCCAAGATCGCCTGCTCGATCGGATCCTCGTCGCGCTACTCGGTCGTGGGCACGTGCTGCTTGAAGGTGTTCCGGGTCTCGCCAAGACGCTGACACTCGAGACCGTGGCTCGGGTCATGGGTGGCCAGTTCTCGCGCATTCAATTCACGCCGGACCTTGTTCCGACCGATGTGGTCGGCGGCCAGGTCCTGGACAAAGACTCCGGGTTCAGCACTCGCCTCGGCCCGGTCTTCGCCAACTTCGTGCTGGCCGACGAGATCAACCGCGCCCCTGCCAAGGTTCAGTCGGCTCTGCTTGAGGTCATGGCCGAAGGTCATGTGACGATCGCGGGTGAGACCCATGGTGTGCCAAGCCCCTTCTTCGTCTTGGCGACCCAGAACCCGATCGAGAGCGAAGGGGTCTACCAACTGCCCGAAGCTCAGGTCGACCGGTTCGCCATGAAGTTGATCGTGGGCTATCCGACCGCCGCCGACGAGGAAGAGATCGTCCGCCGCATGGCCGCCGATCCGCCCAAGCCGCGCCAACTACTCGGTCCTGAGCGCCTGCGCGAGCTCCAGGAGCTCGCCGATTCGGTGTTCGTCGACCATCGAGTGCGGTCCTATGCCGTGCGATTGGTTAACGCCACCCGGGAACCGAACACCGAGGGTCTGCCGCATTTGGAGCCGTACCTCGACCTTGGCGGTTCTCCGCGCGCATCGCTCTCACTGATTCGCGGCGGCCGCGCTCTGGCCGTACTTCGTGGTCGCAGCTACGTCATGCCTGAGGACATCGCGAGCCTCTTCCACGACGCGCTCCGCCACCGAGTCGTCTTGAGCTACGAGGCACTGGCCGCCGACGTTGCGCCCGACCAGGTACTCGACGCGATCATCGAGGCCATCCCTCAGCCCGAGGTCGATCTCGGCGGGGGCCGTGCAGTCGCCTGAGCGGCTTCTCCGTCACGCGGAGATCTCGGTTGCCCGGCGCCTCGACGGGGTGCTCCAGGGCGAGCGCCGCGGCCGACGCCCTGGCCCCGGCGACGAACCGGCGGTAACGCGTGCCTATGAGCCCGGCGACGATGTGCGCTGGGTCGATTGGCCGTTGTCGGCACGCTCGGGCGGTCCGATGGTCCGTGTGCCCGAAATCGAGCCCGTGCTGACGGCGTGGGTATTGGTTGACCGCTCCCCCTCGATGGCCTTTGGCAGCGCAGTGCGCACCAAGGCCGAGGTTGGGCAGGAGATCGTCGCCGGAATCGGCGCGGTGCTCCGGCGGCGGGGCGACCGCATTGGAATCGCCGCGACGCGAAACGGTGAGCTGGATCTGATCCGCCCGCCTCGTGGCGATCGACGAGCGCTGATCGGGGCACTTGCCGCGACCCAGCGGGTCGAGCCGACGATGTCCAGTGGGGACACGAATCTCGCCACCGCGATCACGGCCCTTGGACGCATCGCGCGTCACCGGGGACTTGTGGCGATCATCAGCGACTTCCCGAATGAACCTCGGATCGAAGAAGCGGTCGGCGTGCTGAGTCGGCGCCACGAGGTCCTGGCGATTGAGGTCCGAGATCGTCGTGAGCACGAGCTTCCGGAGATCGGCCCGGTCCGCCTCGAGGACATGGAGACCGGTCGTCAGCGTCTCATCGATACGGCTGACCCCAAGTTCCGTGAGCGGTTCCGTCAAGAGGTCGAGCGAGCGGCGAACACTCGCCAGTCGATGCTTCGGCGCGCGGGTGCGCGCCACATCGCGGTTCAGCCGGACGTGGACTGGCTGATGCCCCTGGTCTATGGCCTGCGCCGTCCGGCTCCACGGCGGCGCGTCGGATGACTTTCATCACGCCACTTGGCCTGCTGGCACTATTGGTCGTGCCACTCACGATCGGCGCGTGGTTCCTGTTCCGGCGCCTTCGACCGCCCAACGGTGTTCCCCATCCCGACCTCACCCACATCGAGGCGGCGGCACCTGCTCCGTCGAAGCTGCGGTTCCTTCCGGGGATCCTCGCACTGCTCGGTATCGCGCTGCTCGCTTTCGCGCTGGGCCGACCCGAGATCGAGCGCGACCAACCCCGCGAGCAGGCATCGATCATGTTGGCGATCGACGTCTCCGGCTCCATGGCCGCCGACGACGTCGCGCCGTTCCGCTTGCGGGCTGCCCAGGATGCGGCGAAGCGCTTCGCCGAAACCGTTCCTCGCCAGTACCAGGTCGGGCTCGTGAGCTTTTCCGGCGTCGCGACCGTGGTGCTTCCGCCGACGACCAACCGGGATGAGCTGAATCGCGCGCTCGACAGCCTCATCGCCGACGGAGCGACGGCGATCGGCGACGCCGTCGACACGTCTCTTGCGGCGCTGCGTGAAAGCCAAGGCGGCGCGGAAGAGCTCATAGCGGCACGGATCCTTCTGCTGAGCGACGGCGCCAGTACGACGGGTCTTCCCGTCGATATCGCCGCGCGCGACGCGCGCGCGTCGGGCGTTCCCGTGTTCACGGTTGCCCTTGGTACGACCGAGGGCGTGCTGCCCGACGGGCGCCGGGTTCCACCCGCTCCTGAGGCGCTGTCGCGACTGGCGGAGATCACCGACGGGCAGTCGTTCGAGTCGCGCGACGCGTCGTCGGTCAGTCAGGTCTATGAGCGGCTGGGGTCGTTCATCGGCACGATTCGTGTCAAAGAGGAGATCACCGCCTGGCCGGCCATCGCCGGAGCGCTTCTGTTGATCCTCGCCGGTGTCGGCGCGTGGCGTTTCGCCCCAAGGCTTTCATGACCGAGATCGGGCCTGTGGTCTTTCAGTCGCCGGAGTCGCTCCTTGCGCTTCTGCTGGTTCCGGCACTCGCCGTACTCGCCTTGCTGTGGTGGCGGCGCGGAGGGCGCGCCGCCACCGCCGACGCCGATACCAACATGGGGGATGTTCGGTCCACGGGGTGGTCTCGAGGCGCTCAGCTCGCCGGTGGACTGCTTGGCCTGCTCGCGATCGCCGCTCTCGCGGTCGGTGCAGCCCGTCCATCGGTCGACGTGACTCGGGAAGAAGAGCGGGGCACCGTGATCTTGGCGATCGACACGTCGCTATCGATGCGCAAGGACGACCTCCAACCTTCGCGGCTCGGCGCCGCCTCGGACGCGGCGAAGCGTTTGATCGACGAGGCGCCCGAGTCGACTGCGGTCGGCTTGGTCAACTTCGCCGATAGGGCGCGAACGCTGGTCTCGCCCACTGTCGAACGGAACGTCGTCAAAGCTGCGCTCGACGATCTGCCGGAGCCGCGCGAAGGCACGGCGCTCGGAGACGCGGTGGCGACGTCGCTCTCGCTTCTCAGCGGGGCAGGCGTGCTCGAGGAGATCCCGGCGAACCCCCAGGACTCGCCCGCCCGCATCGTGCTTTTGACCGATGGCGCCCGGACGCTCGGGCTCGAGCCCTCGGCTGCCGCCGCTCGGGCTCAGGCCGTACAGGTGCCCGTCTTCACGATCCTCGTGGGCGACGACCCACCGCACCCGCGCTTCGGCGATCCACGTGAGACGCTCGCCATGCTGGCCACGCAGACCGGTGGCACCTACACCCAGACCACCGATGACGTCGACCTCGCGCGGGTTTTCGAGGACATCGGGAAGACCCTCACTCCCGTGCAGCGGCTTCGCGAGCTCACGGTCTGGCTGGTTGCCTCCGCACTCGGATTGCTCGTTCTGGCCGGCTTGGCGCTGGCTCTGGCGCGGCCGCGACACGCAGATTGGAAGATTCGTGGCGTCGACACCCAGCGCGCAGCCTGATCCTTTCGCCAGAATGGGGCACTAAATCGGGTGAATTCAGCGTTTTCGCGTTGCGACGGCTTTCGCAACAGTTGCGAGAACCGCCGGTGGATGTCTGAGGCAGGGGTCCGGCCTAGGATCGAACATAACTCCCCTGTCTGTTCTCCGAATCCACTGGTCTCGAGGGGGCCCTGCTTATGCCATCCCGATCCACCCGTCGCCGACTCGGCGCGCTGTTGCTCGTCGCAGGTACGGCACTTTCCCTGCCCGCCGTTGCAGCGGGCGCCGGCATCACGCTCGATCGCGTGCCGTCGCCGCCGCAAGCGATCACTCCTGGCCAGACCGAGCAGATCCAGCACTCGATCACCTACACCTCAAACCCGCTGAGCAGGCTGCTCGAGGTCAGGGACTCGACCGGAATCGTTCGCCTCTCTGAGTCGATCGACCTGACCGGCCAAAACAGTCCGGCATCGGGGAGCACCGCGTTCACGCCTCCCATTGGCGTACCACCGGGCCGTTACACGATCAGCCTCCAGTTCAATAGCTCAAGCGGATCACCAGAGAGCACGGCTACGACCATCTTCGATGTGGCCGCCGCCCTCGGAAACCTTCGGCTGGTCAAGTTCGAGGACGTGAACGGGAACGGCCAGCGCGACGCGGGCGACCCCGGCCTGCCGTCGTGGAACTTCAGCCTGACGAACCCGTCCGGCGGTACCAGCAGCTCCTCCACAGGCACTGAGGGCGACGTGCTGCTCAGCAATGTCCCCGCCGGGACGTGGAACGTCGCTGAGGTGCCTGAGCCCGGATGGGTCCCCGTAACACCGGCGAGCGGCCAGGTCGTCGTACCTGCCGGCGGCACCGGCACCTTCCAGGTTGGCAACGTTCGGCCCGCGCCGCTCAGCGGTACGGTCTGGATCGACCAGAACCGCAACCAGCAGATCGATATCGGCGAGATCGGTGCCGGTGGCATCAAGCTCGAGCTCACGGGTACGACCGGCACGGGAGCATCCGTCACGGGCACGACCTTCAGCGCGGCCGGCGGTACCTACGAGTTCCCTGGCCTGCTGCCGGGCAGCTATCAGGTAAAGGTCGTGAAGCCCGGCGGCTTCAGCCTCACCACTTCACAGGTGATCGGCAGTATTCCGATCACCTCTGGAACGCCGAGCCCGAACCACAACTTCGGCATTGCGCGGGGCGGCCCACCCGTCACCCCGACGGGTACTCCGAGGACGAACCCGCCGGACCTGGACATCGACAAGCGCGGCCCTGCCACCAGGAAGCGGAACGTACCGTTCAACTTCACGATCCGGGTCACCAACACCAGCCGCTTCATCGCGCGTCAGGTCGTATTGATCGACCCGGTGCCGGACTCCATGGCATTGGTCAGCCGCCCCAGGGGCGCGACCGTCGAGAACGGCGTACTGACGTGGAACCTCGGCGCCATCCGTGCCGGACGTTCCAAGACCGTGCGGATGCGCGTGCGCATCCTGCCGGGCGTACCTGCGGGGCCGAAGCGCAACGCAGCGACCGTGACCGCGCTGGGCGTTCGACCCGAGACCGACACGGCAATCGTGAGGGTCACCGACCCGCCGCCGCCTCCGCGCAGCGGTGGCGTCACGGGCTGACCTAGGCCGTACTCTGGGCGGCGGGCACCCCCCGCCGCCCAGGTCATTTCGCCAGAACTCCTCGGCGTTGGCCGCCGGGAGACCTGAACCTGGGAGCTCTTGGAAGTGGAACTTAGCTTGGCCACACAGGTCTGTTCCGCGCGAACGCGGGACGCAGGATCGTCAACGACCACGATGAAAAGGTGGGAGCAGTGAGCCTTCCCAAGCGTCGACTACTCGCCCTCGCTCTGACAGCGGCCGGCCTGGCCGCGTTGGCGGGAGCCGCCACGACCTCAGGTGCCGTCACGACGTCGTCCGAGGCCAAGACCTCGCACGCCACGGCACCGCGACCGATCGCCTCGCGACCGTCGACCAACAAGGCGTGGACCGCGCGAGTGCTCTATCCGGTTTGGGCGCGCACAGCCGCACGGAAAAACGCCAAGCGCAAGAAGAAGCTCTCGCCGCTCGCGTCCTACAACAAGGGGCCCCAAACACTCCTCGTCCTCGGCGCGCGCACCAGCCGCAAGCATGGCGTTTGGTACAAGGTCCGCCTCGCGACCCGGCCCAACACTGCGACCGGATGGGTTCCGGCTGACGCTCTGAAAGTGACCTCTACTCCATGGCGTGTCAAAGTCGATGTTAGTCAGAGGCGTGCTTGGGTATTCCGCAACGGCCGCCGCACTCGTACCTTCCGCGTGGTCGTAGGTCGATCGTCGTTCCCGACGCCCACGGGCCGCTTCGCTATCCACGAGGTCGTCAAGCAGCGCTCTGCGGGTGGCTTCTTCGGCCCCTACATCCTCACGCTCTCGGCTCACTCTCAGCGGCTGAACTTCTTTGACGGCGGCCGCGGCCGCGTGGCACTGCATGGCACGAGCCGACCCAGCCTGCTCGGCACCGCCGCAAGTCATGGATGTGTGCGCTTCGGCAATGCCGCAATCAACTACATCGGCCGCCGTGTGCCCCCGGGCACGCCGGTCGACGTCGTCACCTAGCTACCGCTGATCAGCTGAGTCGGGTGCGCGACCCGCACTGACGATCCCGCCTCTTCCAGGCCCTGCGCGATCTGGATCGCGCAGCCGGGATTGGCGACCGCGACCACGGGTGCGCCGGTGGCGATGATGGCTTCGGCCTTCTGTTGGCGCAGCTGTGCGGACAACTCGGGCTGAGCCATCGCGTAGGCACCCGCCGCGCCGCAGCAGCGACCACCGTCTCCGAGCTCACAGATCGTGGCGCCCGCGTTGCGAAGCGTGCGGCGTGGTTGGTCGGCGATCAGCTGGCCATTGAGGTGGTGACAGGCATCGTGCATCGCCACATCACTGTCGATGGAGCCCGAACCCGACGGCTCGAGCTCGAGCACGTCCACGACTCGCGAGGCCAAAGCCTCGGCGCGACCTGCCCACGCGGGGTCATCGGCGAGCAGCTCCCCGTAGTTCTTCATATGCCCACTGCAGCCGGCGCTGTTGACCACGACGCGATCGAAGATCTCGAGCTCGGCGATGCGCTTTCGCGCCATCTGTCGAGCGGCCTCGGGACTCCCGTAGTGAGCGGCGAGCGCGCCGCAACAGCCGCTACCTCGCGGGCGCACCGCCGTGTAGCCGGCTGCCGCCATCACGTCCATCGTCGCCGCGTGCACATCCCGGAAGGCGACATCCATCACGCAGCCGGTCATGAGTGCTGCGGCAGGTCCACGTCCGTGGCGCCGCGGCAGCGGCCGAAAGACTTCGCCAAGGCTCACCTGGGGCGCGCTCTGGATCAGGCGGTCCGGCACGAGGCGATCAAGGCCGGTTGCCTGGGCGATGGCGAGGCCAATTCCAAGGGCGCGCACCAGGGGCTGCCGTGGCAGCACTTTGGCCAGTGCGAGCCGCTTCAGGCCCCTGATCGAGGCGGGTCGTTCCGGTTCGACCTGCGCGCGTGCAGCCTCGATCATCCGCCCGAAGGGGACTCCGCTGGGGCAGGCTGTCTCGCAGGCGCGGCAGGCCAGGCACTCATCCATCATGGTCGTGAACGCGCCATCGACGGGAGCACCGTCCTCCTCGACTGCTCGCATCGCAGCGATGCGACCTCGGGGACTGGCGGTTTCTCGGCCGGTGATCCGGAAGGTCGGACAGTGCGGCAGGCAGAGACCGCACGAGACGCATTTGACGATGTCTTCGGCCGCCGGCGCCGGGTGCTCGGGATTCCAGCCCATCAAATACCTCCGGGCATCAACCCGGGGTTCAGGACCCCGGCGGGATCAAACGCTGCCTTGAGGCGACGCATGATCTCCAGGCCTGCGGGCGGCGGCCCCCATGGGTCGATTCGGAGCTCATCAGGTGCGTCGTCGACTACCGCGTGGCCGCCGATGCGCTGGGCATGGGCCCGGACCTCGGCGATCTGTTCGGTGGACTCCACCGCGACCAGGCACGTCCCTACTCCGAGCTGCGTCGACATCGGAACACCGAGGCCGCCAAGCGCATGGAGTAGCTCACGTACTCGCGCGGGCGTTACCCCGACTCTGACGACGCCGGTGCCGATCGGCGGCGGCGGAGCCTCAGAAGGCGTAAAGCCGGCGGGTGCCACGACATCCTCGGGCTGCCCGACCAGCTCGACGTGGGTCGTGTCGCCCGAGACGATCACCGCGCCCGGCCGATAGAGCTCAGACAGCAGCGCCAGCCCGACATCGAGGGCATCGGCGCCGGATCGCGCGAACCATCGCCGGGCGGGCAGGCGCGGCCAGAGTTTCAGGGTGACCTCCACGATGACTCCCAAGCTGCCAAACGAACCCGTCATGAGTCGGGGCAGGTCATAGCCGGACACGCCTTTCACGGTTCGCCCGCCCGCGGTGATGAGGCGCCCGTCGCCGGTGGCGACGACCACCTGCAACAGCGAGTCGCGAACGGGTCCGAAGCGCAAGCGGGACAGCCCGGAGGTCGCCGAGGCCAGAACACCTCCGACGGTCGCCTCGGCGCCCGCCCCGACCTGCGGCCAGAATTGGCCGTGCTGGTCCGCGATCTCGCCAAGCCGATCGACCGACATCCCCGCCTCCACGGTGATGGTGAGGTCCTGCGGTGTGTAGTCGATCAGCGCGTCCAGTTGGGTGGTCGAGATCGAGGAGCGGGGGCGCCCCTCCGGGTGGCCGACTCGCGAATGCGTTCCGCCGCCACGAGGGGAGACGGGCAGGCCATCTGCGCTGGCCTGGGCGAGCTGTGCGGCCAGCTCCGTTCTGTCGCGAGGAGCCTCACTCACAGCCAGGTCCCCGGGGGCAGGCTGTCCGGCGCCACGGTCAACTCTCCACACCGGCTCCCGGCAGGGAGGACCTTGAGGGGATTCATCAGCCCGTCGGGGTCGAAGGCGCAGCGGGCGTCGGCCTGGGCGGCGAGGTCAATCTCGCCGAACTGCAGCGGCATGAAGTCACGTTTTTCCACACCGATCCCATGCTCGCCGCTCAGCACTCCGCCAACCGCCATGCACGCGGCAATGATCTCCCTGCCCGCCTCGTACACCCGGTCGACCTGGTCCGAATCCCGACGGTCGAACGCGATCAGGGGGTGGAGGTTGCCGTCGCCGGCATGGAACACATTCATGATCACCAAGTCGTGGCGCTCGGCGATGGCCCCGATCTCCTCGAGGACGTCCACAAGGTGGGTCCGCGGCACCACACAGTCGTGCAGATAGTAGTTCGGTGCGACCCGAGCCACGGCTCCGAACGCACTCTTTCGTGCCTTCCACAGCAGTTGCCGCTCCGTCTCATCGGCGGCGACGCGGACCTCGCGGGCGCCGTGCTCGCGGCCGACTCTTTGGACGAGCTCCGCCTCTGCGGCGATTTGTGCGGGCGTCCCATCGACTTCGACGAGCAACACCGTGGCGGCGTCGACCGGCAGGCCGGCGCCGACGAAGGCCTCGACGGCGATGTTCATCTTCTGGTCCATCATCTCCATGGCCGCGGGCACGACTCCGGCGGCCACGATGGCGCCCACGGTGGCGGCGCCTTCCGCGACCGAATCGAAGTCGAGCAGCATTGTTCGGACCGCGGGCGGGTTCCGAGTGAGCCGCACGCAGACCTTGGTCACCAGCCCCAACGTGCCTTCGCCGCCCACGGAAAGACCGCGAAGGTCGAAACCGGGTGGGTCTGGCGCGGGGCCGCCGAGCTCCAGCACGCTGCCGTCGGCGGTCACCATCTCGAGGCCCATGATGTGTTGCGCGGTCACGCCATACGCCAGGCAGTGCGGCCCGCCGGAGTTGGTGGCCACGTTGCCGCCGATGGAGCAGGCTGCCTGGCTGGAGGGGTCGGGCGCGTAGTGCAGGTCCAGGTCAGCCACGGCCGTACTGATGTCGAGATTCAGCACGCCGGGCTCGACCCATGCGCAGGGCACGTCGGGGTCGATGTCGAGGATCCGGTTCATTCGTGCAAGAGAAACGACGACCGCATCGTCGAACGGCACCGCGCCCCCGGCGAGGCCGGTGCCGGAGCCTCGAGGCACGATAGCCAGGCCGAGTTCGGCGGCGACTCGCACGCAGGCGGACACCTCTTCACGGGTCTGTGGCAGCACAACGAGACCGCACTTGCCCTCCGTGATGGAGCCGTCTCGCGCGTAGATCGCGCGCTCCAGCGGATGTTCCATAACCCGCTCGGAGTCCAACAGCGCGCGGAATCGCGCGGCGCTCGCTGTTGCCGTAGCCGTCCCCATGGGGTGACTAGGCGCCAGCGCGGCCGGCGCCGATGACGCGCTCGGCGGCGCGCTCGCCGGCCTCGATGGCTTCGATCACGGCCGCGCCCGGCGCCAGATGCACGCCGTCGATCTGCGACAGCCACTGGCCCGCCGCACTGATCTCCGGCAGTTGGTCAAGATCCGGAACCGGATACGCGCGCGGCATCCTCACCACTTCGATGAGCGACGCCAGCTCTACGTGGGCGATCCAGCCGAGCGGATCCGCGGCAGCAGCCGCGCACGCCTGGCCCAGCGCGTCGTCATCCAGGCTCCAGATCGGGTCATCGCCGTCCGCTTGGCAGTAGCACTCGAGGCCGAGCATGGTCTCCTCTCGCGGAGATAGGCGCTCGCTCCAGTTGCGTGGCTCGAAAGCACGGGAGAAGGGCACGTCAGGGTGATCGACCTGAATCCACGCCTGATCGGTGACCGAGCGCTGATCGATACCGAGATAGACGATGCAGACGGCCCGCATGGCCACCTCTGGCGTCGCAAACGGTGGGGCGGCAGGCTGCACGAGTCGGGCCGCGGGGCCTGCGGGAATCCCGACCACGATGGACTCGGTGGCGACGTCTCGCCGGTGACGCGGGCCGTCCGCGGTGATACCCATGACTCGACCGGAGGAAACATTGATCGCCTGGGCGCGGTGAGCGGTCGCCACCTCACCTCCCGCGGCCGTGATGGCATGGGCCATCGCATCCATCAACTGGCCAATGCCTTCGTTGGGGAACCAAAAGCCGTCAGGTGCCGCTTGATCGACCATCAGCTTGATCGCCCGTGTGCCGGGAATCTTCTCGAGCGGCACGCCATCGATCTTCTCGAGATAGGGCCGCATGGCGTCATCTACGAAGGTGGCGCCGAAGCGGCTGCCGAGTTCACCGAATGCGGTCTCGTCGTGCGCGCCGAGAGTCTGCTGAGCGGTCGGTCGCCGGTCGAGGTAGCGGCCAGGGGTAATCGCTCCGTCCACAATGCATGAAACCGGTCGGTCCACCCAGTGGAGTTCCCCATCCAGGACCTCACCGAGCCATGATCGCCGGGCATCGTCGCGCACGAAGGGGATATGCCCGCCAACGTCGTACGCAAAGCCGTTGCTGCGCCGGGTAACGCAGAGCCCGCCAACGGTCTGGCTCGCTTCCAGAACTACCACCTTGGCGCCCTCGCGCGCTAAGGCCAAGCCGGCGCCGAGCCCGCTTGGTCCAGCGCCCAGCACGACCGCATCGACCCGTTCCATGCGGCGGAGTTTAGTGCCGCGGATGGGAAGCCAACCCGGGACGTCCGGACTGGCGGGTGGCCCACCACCCTGGGTTATGCTCGCCACGGTGTTCGCCAAACATTCCGCGCGATGAGCCTCAGCTCGATCGCGCTCGTTCTCGCCGTCGTTCTCGCCGTACCCGCGGCGCTAGTGGCTTCATGGCGAATTTGGCCCAGAGAAGGCGCGTGGAACACCGCACGGAGCCTTGACGCACTCTGGACGTCCGTTCCTCCCGCGCTACTCGGGTTGCTCATTCTTCTGACCATCGGCGCGGCATGACGACGGGTGTGAGAACCGCGGGCACCGACGGTGACACGGCGCCAACGGCGACCGTTCTCGGTTACCTCGCGGACTACGTACGCCTCACCAAGCCGCGAATCATCTCCCTGCTGTTGGTCACGACCGCCGCGGCGATGTTCGTGGCCGCGGACGGACGGCCTGGCGGGCTCGCTCTTTTCTGGACGATGATCGGCGGCTATCTGGCCGCCGGCGGAGCGAACGCGATCAACCAGTTCGTCGATCGCGACATCGACGCGACGATGGCCCGCACGACCGACCGACCGGTCGTCTCCGGTCGCGTTTCTCCGACCCATGCGCTGATCTTCGGCATCCTGCTGGGTGCGGCGAGCGCCCTCTTGCTCGGTTTCCTGGTCAACTGGCTGGCCGCCGCGCTGGCTGTCGTCGGACTGCTCGTCTACGTCGGCGTCTACACCATCTGGCTCAAGCGCAGCACGCCCCACAACATCGTCATCGGCGGCGCCGCCGGCGCCGTGCCGCCCCTAGTTGGCTGGGCCGCGGCCACGGGGAGTCTTTCTCTGGAAGCATGGCTGCTCTTTGCCATCGTCTTCTTCTGGACGCCCCCTCACTTCTGGGCGCTGGCGCTGATCCTGTCGAAGGACTACGCGTCCGTTCGAGTACCGATGCTGCCGGTGGTCTCCGGCGACAAAGAAACCCGACTCCAAGTCCTGGTGTGGAGCTTCGTGATGGTCGGAGTCTCCTTGCTCCCGGTGGCCTCAGGTGACGCGGGAGGCATCTACTTCGGGTCTGCTCTCGCTCTCGGCGCGGTCTTCGTGGCTTTGGCGTTCGGAGCGTGGCGCGAAGCCGACCTTCGATACACCCGCCACACCTTCAAGTACTCGCTCCTCTACCTGGCGCTGCTCTTTATCGCGCTCGTCGTCGACGCTCTCTAGGTCATGAGCGACGCCTCCGGCCGACGTTTGCCGCGCGGCCCAATGGCCGCGGTGATGCTCGCGGTATTCGTCGACCTCGTCGGCTTCGGAATCGTGTTACCGCTGCTTCCTCTTTGGGCGGAACGATTCGGCGCGTCGCCTTTCGTCATCGGGGCGCTGCTCGCCTCCTATGCGGTGATGCAGTTCCTGCTCGCGCCGGTTTGGGGGCGGATCTCGGACAGGTACGGGCGTCGGCCCGTCATTCTGGTCGCGCTTGCCGGCAGCGCCCTAGCCGCACTGGCGCTTGGGTTCGCCGATGCACTCTGGGTGATCTTCCTGGCGCGCGTTTTCCATGGTGCGGCGGGTGCGTCGTACTCGGTCGCCCAGGCCTATGTGGCCGACATCACGACACCGCAGCAGCGTGCCCGCGCGATGGGACTGATCGGAGCGGCGTTTGGCGTAGGGTTCATCGCGGGGCCGGCCATCGGCGCGGCCTCCGCGGCGGTCGACGTGAGGTTGCCCTTCTTCGTCGCGGCGGGCCTCGCGACGATCAACTTCGCGCTTGCGTGGGTGAGGCTGCCCGAGTCGTTGGACCAACGCCTGCGCGCTCGCACGTCGCCATCGCGCCTTTCGCTCTTACGGCGAGCCTTCATGGAGCGTGGCCTCGCTCCACTCGTCTGGATGTCGTTCGTCGCGACCCTCGCCTTCGTGGGGATGGAAGCGACGTTCGCGCTGTTCGTCGAGCGGCGTCTGGACTTCGGGCCACCGGAGGTCGCATGGGCGTTCGTCTATATCGGTCTGCTGGCCGCCGCTTCACAAGGGGTCTTCGTCGGGCGGCTCGTCGGGCGCTACGGCGAGTCGCGCGTATTGCTGGCCGGACTGATCGTCACCGGCGTCGGTCTCGGGGGTCTCGCGTTCGTCACGAACGTCCCCTCGTTGCTGCTGGCGCTCTTGCCACTTTCATTCGGTTCGGGTCTCGTTTTTGCGACCACCACGGCGCTGATCTCGCGCAGCGTGAGTGACACCGAGCAGGGTGTGGCCTTGGGGATCACGGCGTCTGTCAGCGGCCTGGCGCGCATCGGAGCACCATTGGGCGCCACCGCGCTCTTTCAAGCCATCGATCCCGGCGCCCCCTTGGTCGTCGGTGGCGTCTTGTTCCTGGGCTGCGCGGTAGCCATCGGCACGGCCTTGGCGCGCGGTTCCCACGGCTTTGGCGAGGTCCCGATTACGGGTTCGGCGAGGGACGTCTGACAGGCGGGTTTTTCGCCTCGGGCAGCGAGAACGGGTGATAGGGTCGCCGCCGTGTTGAACAGCCGACACACTGGTCCTATGGCGCTCATCGCTCTCGTCGTCGGGGCCATTACCGTGGGCCAGGCCCTCCTCATCGATTGGCTGCCTGAGCGGGCCGGCGAGGAAGCCGCACGGATCGACGCGCTCCTCTGGTTCCTCTTCTGGGTCAGCGCCGTCATCTTCGTGCTCGTGACCGTCGTCCTGGTGTACGCAGTATGGGCTTTTCGGGCAGAGCCGGGCGACGAGACCGACGGCCCCCCGATTCACGGAAACACTCGTCTCGAGGTGATCTGGACGATCATCCCCGCGGTCCTTCTGGCCGTCGTCGTGGTCCTCGCGATCGTCGTGCTCGAAGAGAATGAGGCGCTCGCCGCCGACCGCGTCAAGATCGACGTGATCGGTGAGCAGTTCGCGTGGCGCATGCAGTATCCCGACGTCGACGTCGAGTCGGGTGACCTGCGGGTGCCCGTCGATCGACAAGTGGAGCTGTCGATCCGCGCGTCGGACGTGATCCACAGTTTCTGGGTGCCGGCGATGCGCGTGAAACAAGACGCGGTACCGGGTATCACCACCGACCTCGTGTTCACGCCCGACAAGGTCGGCAACTACGAGGTGATCTGCGCTGAGCTCTGCGGTGCCGGGCACGGGGTGATGCGCACCAGGGCGATCGTCATGGAACCGGGTGCCTACGAGGAATGGCTGTCGGCCGCCCGGGCGAAGGTGGAGGCCGACGCCCAAGCGACGCCGGCCCCCAACGACACCGACACGCCGGAGGGCTGACCCGATGAGCACTCACGCACCGGCACCGGCCGCTCACGGTCACGACCACCACTCCCCGAACGTTCCCCTCTCGTATTGGTGGAAGCGCGTCGCGTGGATGACGCCGGCCTTCTTCGCCTTCGGCCTGGCCCTCGTGTGGTTCGCCCGCGCCGTGTTCGGCATGGACCCGCTGTGGAACGCGGAGGCCTACTACACGGTCGCCACGCTCTTGGGGGGAATGGGTTTCCTCACGGGCATCGGGTGTTTCGACTGGTGGCTCAAGTACGCCATAGGCGGAAAGGTCGACTTCGACGACCACTCCTTCCACGGGGCGACGAGCTGGAAGGCCTACTTCCGCGTCAACACCGACCACAAGGTGATCGGGACTCAGTACGTCGTACTGACCTTCATCTTCTTCATCTTCGGTGGCCTCTTTGCCGAGGCCATCCGCGCCGAGCTCGCGCAGCCCGGTCAGCAATTCGCCAGTGGCGAGCAGTACAACGGGATCTTCAGCACCCACGCGGTGATCATGATCTTCCTGTTCGTCATCCCGATGTACGCGGGCCTGGCGAACTACGTACTGCCGATCATGATCGGCGCAAAGGACATGGCGTTCCCCAAGCTGAACGCGCTCTCTTTCTGGATGCTGGTCCCTGCGGGGGCCATGATTCTGGCGAGCCCCTTCGTTGGGTACTTCTCCGCCGGCTGGACGCAGTACGCACCCCTGGCGATCCAGGGTGGTACAGGTGTAACGCTTTTCCAGATCGGCGTGCAGTTCGCTGGCTTCTCATCGATCTTCACTGCGATCAACTTCCTGGCGACGATCGCGACGATGCGAGCGCCCGGGATGACCGTATGGCGAATGCCCCTGCTCGTGTGGGCAAACGCCACGACGTCGGCTCTGGTCGTCTTCGGTACGCCGTTCGTCGCCGGCTCGCAGTTCATGAACCTGTTCGACCGGGTCATGGGCACGAACTTCTTCGACGCCACTCAGGGCGGCGATGTCATCGCCTACCAGCACATCTTCTGGTTCTACTCGCACCCGGCCGTCTACATCATGATGATCCCGGGCTTCGGGATCATCAGTGAGGTGCTCGCGACCTTCTCACGTAAGCCCGTCTTCGGTTATCGCGCTCTCGCGATGGCCACCGTCGCGATCGCCGTGCTCGGCTTCGGCGTTTGGGCCCACCACATGTTCACCAGCGGCATGGCCGACTGGCTTCGGGTCCCCATGATGATCACCACGGTCATCATCGCGGTGCCGACCGGAATCAAAGTCTTCTCGTGGCTTGGCACGATCTGGCGCGGAAAACTGCACTTGAAGACCCCCATGCTCTATGCGCTGGGCTTCCTCTTCACGTTCACCATCGGTGGCCTCTCGGGCGTCTTCCTCGGCACCGTGCCGATCACGATCGCCACGACCGACACGTACTTCATCGTCGCCCACATTCACTACGTCTTCGTCGGCGGTAGCGCGTTCACCATCTTCGCGGGCATCTACTACTGGTTCCCGAAGATGACCGGCCGCATGTACAACGAGCGGCTGGGCCAATGGCAGTTCTGGCTCTTTTTCATCGGCTTTAACGCGACCATGTATCCGATGCACTGGCTCGGCCTTCAAGGCATGCCTCGCCGGGTGGCCGACTACGACGAGCGCTTCGCCGAGCTGAACCTCTTCATCAGTCTCGCGTCGATTCTCATGGTGATCAGCACCTTGCTGTTCGCCTACAACATGGTCAACTCGTGGGTCCGCGGCCCGAAGGCGCCATGGAACCCGTGGCGCGGTCGCAGCCTGGAATGGCTCGTTTCCTCACCGCCGTCCACCTTCAACTTCGAGACCGACCCCCTCGTCGTCGGTGGTCCGTACCAGTATGGAATCGAGGGTGCTCGGCACGCGGTGGTGTACGCGCCCTCTCAGGTGGGCGGGGAGCTCACCGAGGAGGAGAAGCGCACCGTCCTCGTGGTCGCTCATGAGACGCTTGCTTCGCAACAGCTCGTGGACGCCATCCGCCGCAAGGCGGCCGAGGATTACTACTGGCGCTTCACGATCGCGGTGCCCGCAGCAGGGCGCGACAAGCGTGCCGCTGAACGACGTTTGCAGACCGTACTCGCGGTGCTCGCGGAAGACGGCATCGATGCCAGCGGCGAGGTCTACGACCTCGGTCCCATCGAGGCCGCCGCGACGGTGGCTGGCGAAGAGACGCTCCACGGCGTGATCGTCGCCACGTACTCCAAGGACAGCTCACGCTGGCTCCAGGAGGACGTCGTGGATCGTATGCGCAAGTCGCTCCGTATGGATCTCTCTCAGATCGTCGTCACCCCGGGGGACGTACTCGAGGCATTCGACGCCAAGGGCGTACAGCACGTCGCCGTCATTGGGCGCGACGGCCTCTCTTCCCAGGCCTTGGTCGCGGAGCTCGAGCGCCGCGCCGACGTCAATCCGCTGCGGGTCACGGTGCTCGCCGCGGCGGGGATTGATGGTCCCGCGTGGACCGACGAGGCCTCCGCGCTACGCGAAGACATCGGCGAGCGAGCCGGTGAGACTCTTGGTCTACTACTGCTGGCGGGTATCCCCGCCCAGGGCGAGGTGATCGACCGCGATGCCACTGCGGCCGCGGTGGTTGCCGTCGAGTCCTACGCTCCGGATCTGATCGTCGTTGCCACTGCGCGTGGTGAGACCGCGGTCGAGTCCGCGATCGAAGCTGTGCGCGAGAAAGCCGGAGTCATCGAGGTAGAGCACTTCATCGTCGACGCAGAGGCTCCCGCGGCCCCGATGGGTTCCTAGCCCATGGCAACGGAAGCACTATCAACGACGACCGCCAGGCCGGTCACCGACGAAGGCCCTCGCATCAGCGCAGGCATGGTCGCGATGTTGCTGTTCATCGGTTCTGAGGTGATGCTCTTCGCGTCGCTTTTCGCCGCGTATTTCTTCGCCAGGTTCAACATCGCCGACAACGTGTGGCCGCCGCTCAGCCCGGACGGCGAGGCCTATCACCTGCCCATTCTGCTGACGGGCATCAATACGGCGTTCCTGGTGACCTCGAGCTTCACCGTCTGGTGGGCTGAGCACCGGCTTGCACACGGAGACCGTAGGGGCCTGATTCGTGGCCTCTGGGTAACGATCATGCTGGGCGCGACGTTCCTGATCATTCAGATCAACGAGTACGCCCACCTCGACTTCACGCCACAAGATCAGGCATTCGGCTCGACCTTCTACGTGCTGACGGGTGCCCACGGCCTTCACGTCTTCGTGGGCCTGAGCGTGCTCACGGTTATGCTCATCCGGTCCTACCGGGGGGACTTCAGCCCCACCTCCGCAACACCGCTCACCGCCGCGTCTGCCTACTGGCACTTCGTCGATGTCGTGTGGGTCCTGCTGTTCGTGCTGGTCTACCTCCTTTAATGATGAAGCTCGCGAATCTCAGAGCCGGAAGACTTGCCGGCACAGGTGTGCTCGTTGCGATCGGGCTGGCACTCGCCGGCTGCGCCGGGACGCCACCAGACGATGCCGACCTCGAGTCCGGCAAGCAGCTGTTCGTCAGCAGCTGTGGCGCCTGCCACGCTCTCGAAGATGCCGGCACGAATACCCGCATCGGCCCGAATCTGGACGACGCGTTCCGTGGATCCCGCCAGCAGGGCTTCGATGAGAGCCAGTTCGCGGGGGTCGTCGAGGCGTGGATCGAGCGCCCTCAGCCGCCGATGGCCAAAGACATCGTCGTCGGTGTGGACAAGGAGAACGTGGCCGCATACGTGGCGAGCGTCGCAGGTCTGTCGCCGGACAGCGAAATCCGCGCGTCGGAGCCCTTTGTCATTCGGCCGCCGGTCCCTGGTGGCGACGCGCCCGGGGCTGATCCACCCATCCTCCTCCCGGGCGAAAAGACCGCTGGTCCGCAGCCCGGCAGCGAGCCTCCGCCGGAAGAGGGCGAGGGCGGCTAGCCCGCTCCCGGCGCGATCGTGCGCCGTCTTGTCGGATCTCGCATAGTCGTCACCGGAGCGTCCCGGGGGATCGGGCGCGCTTTGGCAGAAGCGCTCGGCGATGAGGGCGCCGCGCTTGTTCTGACCGCAACGACGGTCGAACACATCGCTCCTGTGGCCGAGAGTCTCGGCGCGGAGGCCCTGGCATTGGACCTTCGCGACTCCGAAAGCATCCAATCTGCGGCATCTGCTGCGGCGAGGCTTGGCCGTGTCGACGTGCTGGTCAACAATGCCGGCCTATTGGGAGTACGGGCCCCCCTCAGCGACTACCCGATGGATGTCTGGCGCGACGTGATGTCGGTCAGCGTGGACGGCACGCTGGAGTTCACTCAGGCGCTACTCCCCTCGGTCGCTGATGGCGGAGCGATCATCAATGTGACCTCGGGCGCCGCAGGGCGCCCGAGCTGGGGCGCGTACGGCGTTTCCCGTCTGGCGATCAACGGGTTGACCCAGATGCTGCGTGCCGAACTCGTCGATCGCGACATCCGCTGTGTCGCGATCAATCCCGGCGGTGTACGTACCGAGATGCGAGCTGCGGCCTACCCGGACGAGGACCCGCTGACGGTTCCGGACCCGAAGGAACGCCTGGAGCCGTTCGTGGCCGTTGCCGCGGGCGAGGACCCCGGTTGGTTCGTTGAAGCGAAGGACTGGAGTTCATGAACCATCCAATGCCGCGACTCTTCCCGAAGACAGGCTGGGAAGAGGTATCGGTCGAGCCCGTCGACGAGCCGCTGGTCCGCGTCGCTGATGCCCATCCGCGCATCCTGCAAGAGGCGGCGTACCAGCTGATGGGTCTACCGGGCGCGCTGGCCGAGGGCTGGCTTCGCGAAGGGCTCTTGGAGCGGTTGGTCGTGGTAGCCGACGGCCTGCCTGATGGCGTCGCGCTGTTGGTGTGGGATGGCTACCGGCCCTTCGAGGTGCAAAAGGCGCTGTTCGATCGCTACGTCGATGAGTTGGTCGCAGTCCATCCGGATATGCCGGCCGATGCCATCGAGGACGCCGCCACGCGCTATGTCAGTAGACCGTCCAGCTCCGATCATGCGCCGTCTCCCCACATCACCGGAGGCGCCGTGGACCTGACGTTGTGCACCCCGGAGGGCGTCCCGCTCAATCTCGGCACGGGCTTCGACGCGTTCGTGCCGGCGGCCGGTGCCAGCGCCTTCGAGGATCGCCCGGGTGAGGTTCGCGACAACCGCCGGCTGCTGTTCTGGAGCATGGTCGGAGCGGGATTCGCCGCGTACACGGAGGAGTGGTGGCACTTCGACCACGGCGACCAGTTCTGGGGCAACATTCGGGGCTGCGCCGCGCGCTACGGCCCCATGCCTCGGCCTGCATAGCGAGCCTCGAGCGTCATCCACGGCGACTCTGGCCAACAGGCAGCGGGTCGGGATACCGTGAGCAGCAACAACACCGACTGAGGGGAGCGGGACTATGCAAAGCACCTACAGGCCCAGGACGAGTGGTTGGGTGAGCTTCGCGGCCGTCGTCTTCTTCATCGTCGGCGTATTCAATTTCATCGAGGGCCTGATCTTCGTCGTCGAGGACAACTGGGTGGTGCTCTCACCCGACGACGTCCTGTTTTGGGACCTCACCGCGTGGGGTTGGATCCTCATCATCACCGGTATCGTCCAAGTGATCGTGGCGGCCGGCGTGCTCGGAGGCGCCGTATGGGCGCGGGCTCTCGGAGTATTCATCGCGTCGCTCGCGCTACTGGTGAACCTGATCTCCGTACCGATCTACCCGTTGTGGGCGATCATCTTCATGGTCCTCAACTTCCTCGTCATCTTCGCCCTGGTCGTCCATGGCGACGAGGTCGCGACCGACTAGCGGAGCCGCCTCAAACTGTCGCCTGATGACGGAGGGCGGGCTTGGGGGCCCGCCCTCCGAGGCGATCCGTCTTCTCCTACGTCTCGCCTATCCGAGCACGGCGGGGGACACCGTCTTCGGCTTGGGCTGCACGATGCGTGTGCAGCTCCTCGTTCGGACGCGGGAGGCATTCCTCGCTATGGCGTCCGCACGGTTGCAGCGTGTCCCGCGCGCGCTCTTGAGCACACGAAGGACCACGATCTTGGTGATGGACCGCTTGCGGGTGAGGCCGCGCGTGGTCCAGATGAGTTGACGGCCCTTGACCTGAATGCCCGGCACTCGGCGTGCCAGCACCATGCCCGCGGGCAAGATGTCGCGGACGACCACGCGCCGCGCCGCGACCTTCGTACGCGTGGAGACCGTGATGCGGTATCGCACCAGCGAACCGGCCACGGCGCGGCGCGGGCCGCGCTTGGTGATGCGCAGTCGCGTGCGAGGGGCCCGCTTCGCCCTGGGCGTCGGCGCGACGGAGGCCACCTGCGTGGGCGGGGTCACCTCTTGGGTGCTGATGATCGGCGCGGGAGTCTTAGGCCGACAGATGGTGACCTCAGCGCTGGCCGTCTCCGGCTCGTTGCCCTTTTCGCCCTTCTTCTTCGAGAGCACGCTCTCCAAGTGGGCGGTGTTCGGGTAGACGCGGCAGCCGGTCTTCGGGGTCGCCAGAGTGCGGGTGTAGGTGAAGGTCTTGCTTTCGGTGAGACCCTCGCCACCGCTGAGTAGCTCCGGCGCCGCGCCATCGAACGCGTCGGTCACGTTGACCGCGCCGTCGATGGTCTTGTCGGGCTTGGTGAAGGAGACCGGCGCGGACTTGAGGGCCTTGTAGCCACCCTTCCAGGAGACCTCGACATCGACCTTCGGCTTCGCGCCCGGACCCTTGGAGTCGTAGGTGCAGACATAGCTCACGGTGGACGTGGTGCTTGCCGGCACCTGACCGACGGCTCCGTCTCCGTCCACGGTGCAGGCTGCCCCATCCGCGGTGGCGGTTGCCACCACGTCGTCGAACGCGTGCTTGGCAGAGTTGTTGACGGCGACCTCGCCGCGGACGGTCCACTCCGAGGTGGTGCCGTCATCACGATTCGCGATGACCTCGTACGTGACGTTGGTCTGGCTGTCGGTGGTGCTGATCGTGCCGCCGGGAGTAGCGGTCTTGGTCAGCGTCCAGTCGTAGCTGACAGTGTGCGCAGGGTGCGCCGACACCTCCACGGTGAGAGGTGTCTTCGGCTTGCCGATTGCCGGGCCGACGAGAGTCAGCGCGAGCGTTGCGACAAGTAGAGCGCTGGCGGTGGCCGTTCCGGCCGAGCGCGAGAGAGGCATTGGTCTTCTCCTTAAGAAGGGTCCAGACCGACCTCTGAGGATTGAGGACGTACGTGCGGGGCCGGTCTGCTCGCCGTCCTGGCTCACTACGCCGGTCTCCATACCGACAGAGCCATGTTTCCCCTCCGCTATGGGGATTACGCTGGTCGCCCGGGGGTGATTGTCACCCTGCTCATCGGTCTAGCACCGGCCTCCGGAGCACCCCGCCCGGGGGGCGGACCGCGGCCGGGCGCTGCCGGCCGTCTAGCCGATCGCGCGCAAACTGCGCCGAATCCGCCAAAGGAGTTAACCGACGACGATAAGGAAGCCCTTCGAAGAGCGTCCCTCGCGTGAGGGACGCTCTAGGAGACCTTCCAGGCCAGATCCACGTCGGGTGCGTGGTTCACTGCGTAAACCGGTCGGCCCTTTGAGGGGTCGAAAACCACCGAAAAGCGCTCACCTTGGCTCAGGGCCAGCTCCTTCGGGAAGGAGCGAAAGAAGATGACGCTCTGCTCCCCTCGTCGGGTCCGAAAACCGACGACGTAGTTCAGCCTGAGCCAGCCTCGACGCTCCAGCGTGGGCCTCAGGACGCAGATGGCGCCCACCATCGCGGAGAACTTCACGCGACAGGCGGGACAAATCAGCTCGACCGTCTCACCCTGCTGGTCCTCGATCTGGCTCGGTGTCGCGCAGCTGGGGCAGGGAATGCTTCGCTTTGCCGGTGCGGAGCCGAAGTCGGTCGATGTCGAGCTTGCGCGGATGTGGTCGTAGCGGCCGCGCGATGCCTCATCCTGCAGCACCCCCCAGGCGGCGTTCGCTCGCTTGGTGATCTCCTCCGCCCGGTCCCGCAGCTCCTCGTCGCGGAACTTGTCCGGGTGGTACGCCTGGAGGGTGAAGCGCCAAGCCTCTTTGATCTCCTCGGTCGCCGCGTCTGGGCTGACCCCGAGGGTGGTGTAGTGGTCGTCTGGTCCGTTCATCCCTGAACGATTCTCACAGACGGGAAGCGCCGTGGGCCGTCGCTAGGCTCTGGGAGTGGGTACATCCACCCGTGCGGCGACTCCCGCAACCGGTCTGGCGATCGTCCCCGCCCTCCTGCGGTTGGTGCGGTTCAGCCATACGATCTTCGCCCTGCCGTTCGCCCTCGCCGGCGCCCTGCTGGCCGAGCTCGCGTTCCCGGGCGCCGTTCGCCTGCTCTGGATTCTGGTCGCCATGGTCGGGGCGCGGACCGCCGCAATGGCGATGAACCGCCTCATCGACGCCCGAATCGATGCCCTCAATCCGCGCACGGCGGGTCGGGAACTGCCGTCCGGGCAGGTGTCGCGCGGCCACGTCATCGCTCTGGCGCTCGTCGGCATCGTGCTTTTGCTGGTCGCCGTCAGCCAGCTGCCGGAGATCACGTGGTACCTCTGGCCGATTCCCGTGGCGCTGTTTGTGATCTACCCCTACGCCAAGCGGTTCACGTGGGCGTGTCACCTGATCCTCGGGGTGGCGATCGGACTGGCTCCCGTAGCCGGCTGGATTGCCGTCACTGGCAGCTTCGGTACCGGTGGAGTCCTCTTAGGACTCGCGGTCGCGACATGGATTGCCGGCTTCGACGTCATCTACGCCCTGCTGGATCGGGAATTCGACCGAGCCCATCGAGTGCATTCGATTCCCGCGCGGTTTGGCACCCGAGCCGCACTGTGGATGTCACGGGGACTCCACGCGCTGACTATCGTCTTGCTGCTCGCGGCGGGTGCCGTGTCTGACGCGAACGGGTGGTACTTCGCGGGAGTCGCCGTCTGTGCGGCCATCCTCGTCTACGAACACGCGACGGCGAACCCGGCCGACCAACAGGCGATTCAGCGCGCGTTTGGAACCGCGAACATGATGATCGCGGTCGTCTTTTTCGCAGCGGTCGTTCTGGCCGTCCTCACCGCATGAGCGACGCGATGATCGAGGCGGAGGGGCTCGTCCGCCGGTTCGACGCCAGAGCCGCTCTCAACGGTCTGTCGCTGACTCTCGACGCGGGCGAAGTCCTCGCGCTGATCGGACCGAATGGCGCGGGCAAGACGACGTTGCTGCGTGTCATCGCAGGATTGCTGCGTCCCGATGAGGGCGCCATCGCTGTGGGCGGACACGAATACCCGGACAAACGACAGGCCGCCCGCCCGCTGATCGGTTACCTCGGCCACGATCCGCTGGTCTACCTCGACTTGACCGCGGCCCAGAACCTCGAATTCTACGCCGACCTCTATGGAGCGCCCACCGACAGGGTGCTGAGCGGCTTGGAGCGCGTCGGATTGCTTGCACGCGCGTACGACCCGGTTCGCACCTTCAGTCGCGGCATGGTGCAACGTCTCGCGCTTGCGCGATTGATGATGCACGACCCTCGACTTCTCCTGCTCGACGAACCATTCGCGGGTCTGGACGCGGCGGGCACCGAGTTGCTCGAGTCGGTGCTGCGAGATCTTGGTGACACTCGTGGAGTGGTGCTGGTGACCCACGACATGGCGATCGCCGCCCGTCACGCCACCCGGGTAGTCGGACTTCGGGCGGGGGCGGTCGCCTTCGAGGCGCTCGGCCCAGTCGGACATGAAGAGCTCGTTCAACGGTACAGCGAGGTGATCTCGTGACGGCGGCTTCACGACAGTTCCGGGCGCTGCTGCTGAAGGACCTGCGCCTCGAGCTTCGTACGCGGCAAACCGCTATCGCCATGGTGCTGTTCGCCGTGGTGGCCATGATGGCCTTTCAATTCGGGTTCGGCTTTCGGGTCGATGACACGACGCCGCTTGCCGGGGGGATCCTGTGGGCGACCCTGGCGCTTACCGCCGTATTGGGGGTGGGTCGAAGCTTCGTCCCAGAGCGCGAACAAAGAGTTCTCGACGGCCTTCTGCTTGCGCCCGTGTCGCGCAACTTGCTGCTGGTCGCGCGCGCCGCATCGGTCTTCGTCTATCTCGTGGTGGTGGAGGTGATCACGGTCCCGCTGGTGACCGTCTTCTTCGTCCAGGATCCTGCAGCGACGGATTTCGCCCTGATCGCCGTCGTGTGCGTCGCGGCGAACTTCGGGATTTCGATTCTGGGGTCGTTGCTTGCCGCTATGGCCGTGTTCTCGCGCGCCAGAGAGTTGCTGCTACCGGTTCTCTTCCTCCCTGCGCTACTGCCGGTCATCATCGCCTCGGCGGGGGCCACTCACGCCGTTTTGGGAGTGTCGAACGACATGCCCGAGTATCAGGGATACGTCCTGTTCCTCCTGGTGTATGCCGTAATCTTCGCTTTGGTCGCGTACGCGACATATGACCATGTCTTTGATGACTGAAACCGGCCCAGGCCGCTCGATCGCCCTCTGGGGAACCCTGACCGCAGTGCTCAGCACGGCGGCGATTGTCGGCGCATTCCTCGTGGCGCCGGAGGATGCCGACCAAGGCATCATCCAGCGCATCTTCTACTTCCACGTCGCGATCGCGATCACATCGATGGTGGCCTTCGCGGTGGCCTTCGTGGCCGGAGTGCTCTACTTGCGCAAGCGCGAGCGGCGCTTCGATGAGATCGGCGTGGTCTCGATCGGTCTTGGGGTGCTCTTCTCGGCACTCACCGTGCTGACCGGCTCGATCTGGGCAAAAGCCTCGTGGGGCATTTGGTGGCAGTGGTCCGACCCGCGCCTGGTGACGTACGCAATCGTCGTGTTGCTCTACGTGTCGTACTTCATGCTGCGTTCGTCCGTGGATGGGGAACGCCAAGCCCGCTACAGCGCCATCTTCTCCGTGGTTGCGTTCGCGTCGGTGCCCTTGTCGTTCTACGCCGTACGAGTGGCTCAGTCATTCATTCATCCCGTCGTCTTTACCCAGAGCGGCGCGAACATGCCGAACACCATGCTGGTGTGGTTCGTCGTCAGCCAGGTCGCGATGCTCTGCCTGTTCATCACCCTCTTGAAGCTCGAGCTGCTCCAGCGTCGAGTTGATCAGGCCCTCGGGGAGCTCAAGCTCCGCCTCGAGGCCTCGCGGCCGGTCTGAACGTGTCGTCCGGGGCAGACTTCGTTATCGCCGTGTACGCGGTGATCTGGTTCGTGCTCTTGATGTACGTCGTCCTGCTGGCATCGCGCACCGCTCGCCTCTCGCGCCAAGTCGAGCTTCTTTCGCGCTTAACGGGTCTCCACGACGAGGACGACGAGGATGCAGGCGCACCCTGAAGGGACGTAATTCATCTGCAATGCCGTCGTGGGTCCTTCTAAAGTGGGAGAGGACGTGACCTCCCCGGAGGGTGGCCAAACCACGCCCCGGCGGCCCAGACTCCCCGTCATGTTGGATATCGGCGATCGGCGATGCCTCGTCATCGGTGGCGGTGACGTTGGCGCCGAGAGAGCACGAACTCTGAAAGAACACGGAGCGCGAGTGACCGTAGTCAGCCCGGAGATGTCGGCCCGAATGGCCGAGATGCTCTTGGCGGGTGACGTCGAGGAGCATCATGCTCGCCCGTATGACGCCGGCGACGTCGATGGCTGCGCTCTGGTCGTCGCCGCGACGGAAGACCCTGCCGTGAACGCCACGGTGGCGGCAGCCGCCGCTGAGCGGCGCGTGCCCTGCAACGTCGCGGGCGCGGGCGCGCGGGGTGACGTCGTGCTTCCGGCTGCCGTCTCCCGCGGGCCGCTTACCCTCACGGTTTCTACCGCGGGAGCGAGCCCCCGCCTAGCACGGCTCCTGCGCGATCGCATCGGTGCCCAGTACGACGAGGCCTGGGGTGAGCTCGTCGAGTTGATCGGGGAGCTCCGGGCGGACATCGAGCGCGCGCCGGAGGAGACTCGGGACGCTTTGGTAGGCAGGATGTTGGATGGGCCGGCAGTGGCGATGCTCGCTGGAGGAGCCGATCGGGAGCGCGTACGCGCCGCCCTTCGACGGGAGCTTGAGCGATGAATGTGATCATGCTCGGGATCTCACATAAGACGGCGCCGGTCGAGCTACGCGAGAAGGCGGCGCTCTCGGACTCGGCCGCTCGCGCCATGCTCGCCGACATCACCGCCAGTGAATTCGTGACCGAGGCGGCGGCGCTATCCACATGCAACCGCATCGAGATCTATCTCGCCTCAGCGGACCCGCCTTCGGCCGAGGCGATCGCGACCGAAGCGCTGGTGCGCCATACGAACGTCTCCGCCGACAGGTTCGGCTGTGCCCGATACGTCTTGCGCGATGACCAGGCGGCATCCCACCTCTACCGGGTGGCCGCGAGCCTCGACTCGATGGTGCTCGGAGAGTCGGAGATCCAGGGTCAGGTCCTCGACGCGTGGGAGCGCGGAATGGCGCTCGACGCCGTTGGCCCCCAGCTCAACCGCCTCTTTCGAGGCGCTCTGGAGGTCGGCAAACAGGTTCGGTCCGATACGAGGATCGGCCGTGGCGCCGTCTCGGTGTCGTCCGTGGCGGTCGATCTGGCGCGCCAGACGATCGGTGAGCTTGCGAGCAGCACGGTGCTGGTGCTCGGCGCCGGGCAGATGGCCGAGGCCACGACCCGCGCTTTGGTCGAACAGGGGGCGGCGCACGTCGTCGTCGCCAACCGCACGGAGGGCACCGCGCATTCCTTGGCTCGTCGCGTCGGCGGGCGCGGCGTGGCGTTGGCGGACGTAGGGCCGGAGCTGACCACCGCCGACATCGTCATCTCCTCCACCGATGCCCCTCACACGGTGCTGAGGCGCGAGGATCTCGAACGGGGCATCGGAGGGCGTGGAGACCGCCCTATGGTGCTGATCGATATCTCCGTGCCGCGCGATCTGGATCCTCGGATCGGCTCCTTGCCGGGTGTGACCTTGCACGACATCGACGACCTCCAGCGCGTCGTGGAGGACAACCTCAATGGTCGCCGTGCCGAGGCAGAACGCGGTGAGTCCATCGTCAACGACGCGGTCGTCGACTACGCCGCCTGGCGGGCGAACCTCACCGCCACGCCGACCATCCGTTCGCTCCGTGAGCGCGCCGAGCGCATCCGGCAGGCGGAAATCGAGCGAGTGCGCTCACGGATGGAGACACTCTCCGACGAGGATCGCGAGCTGATGGAGTCGGTGAGCAAGGGGATCCTCAACACCCTGCTGCACGATCCTACGGTCCGCGTCCAAGAGGCCGTTCGCTCAGGTGACGGGACAGCGTACCTCGAAAGCCTTCGCCACCTCTTCGACCTCGACTCAGAGGACTGAACCTCCTGGCCATCGTGCTCGCCACCCGGCGGTCCGATCTCGCCGTGGCGCAGACAGGGCTGGTCGCCGATCGCATCCGTGCTCTCGGGCACGACGTCGAGCTGTTGCCACTGACGACTACGGGAGACCGCTGGAGCGCCAGTGGCGACTCGTCCCCACCTGACAAGGGCATGTTCGTCAAGGAACTCGAGCGCGCTTTGCTCGACGGTGACGCCCATCTCGCCGTTCACTCCGCAAAGGACATCCCCGCGGAGATGCCGGAGGGTCTCGGGCTGGTTGGAGTACCTCCCAGGGCCGACGCGCGCGACGTGGTCATCGGCGCTCCTGGCGGCCTGTTGGCCCTGCCGCCCGGTGCCCGGGTTGCGACCGGCAGCCCGCGGCGCGCGGCGCAGATCGAAGAAGCCCGCCCCGATCTCGAGATCGTCGACATCCGTGGCAACGTGCCAACCCGGCTCAAGAAGCTCGAGGACGGCCTGGCCGACGCGCTGGTCATCGCCGCTGCGGGATTGGAGCGGTTGGGCCTCGGCGTTGCCCGAGCGCCGCTGCCCGTGGAGCTGTCAACGCCGGCACCGGGTCAGGGCTATCTCGCGCTTCAGGGGCGTCGGGGCGATCTTGAGGTGGCTGGGCTCGCGTCGAATCTCACTGAGGACGCGGATCGCCTCTGCCTGGATGCCGAGCGCGCCGTACTTGTCGCCGTCGGCGGCGGCTGCCAGTCAGCGGTTGGCGCGTACTGCTCGGCCCTTGCGGGGGGCCGCTACTCGTTGACGGTCTACGTCCGACCCGAGGGCGCGACCATCGGCACACGGGCCGCCGTGGAGGGCGACGACGCCCGAACGCTCGCGGCAGAAGCCGTCGCGGCCCTCGACGACCCCGAGTCGTGAGCGGCAAAGTCTTCCTGGTCGGAGCGGGACCGGGTGACCCGGGTCTGCTGACGCTCCGCGGGCGTGAGCTGCTCGAGGCCGCCGATGTGGTCCTTCATGACCGCCTGGGCACCGCAAACGTACTGGCCTTCTGCTCGCCGGAGGCCCTCTTGGTCAACGCCGGCAAAGCTCCCGGCGACGTCGCGATGACCCAGGATCAGATCAATGCCGCCTTGATCGAGCACGCGACAGCGGGCCGGATGGTGGTCCGCCTGAAGGGGGGCGACCCGTTCGTCTTCGGTCGGGGAAGCGAAGAGGCCGAAGCGCTTCTGGCGGCGGCCATCCCCTACGAGGTGGTACCCGGCATCACCAGCGCCATCGCGGCACCCGCGTACGCCGGAGTCCCGGTGACTCACCGCGGCATGGCCACCGCGTTCACCGTCGTGACAGGTCACGAGGACCCCGCCAAGCCCGAGACACAGACCGACTGGCGCTCTCTCGCCAAGGGCGGTGGCACGATCGTCGTGCTCATGGGAATGGGTCGCCTCGCGCGCATCACCGCCGAGCTTCAGGCGGGAGGGCGCCCCGCCACCGAACCTGTTGCCGTCGTGCAGTGGGGCACCACTACTCGCCAGCGCTCGCTGCATGGGACGCTCGCGACCATTTCCGACCTGGCTGAGGACTTGGGGATCGGCTCTCCCGCGGTCGTCGTCGTCGGGCCCGTCGCGGCGAAGGGCGAGAAACTCGCATGGCGCGACGGGCCGCTTCAGGGCAAGAGCGTGGTCGTGACCCGAGCACGAGCCCAGGCCAGTGATTTGTCTGCCGAGCTCAGGATTCTGGGTGCGGAGGTCATCGAGCTCCCGACCATTCGTATCGCGCCGCTGCCGCCCGGCGAGGTTCGCGCCGCTATAGGCGAGATCGACGGGTACTCGATGCTGGTGCTGACGAGCGTGAACGGTGTGGACGGCCTCTTCGCTGCACTCGACGAGCGTGGGGAGGATGCGCGAGCCATTCCCGCTTCGACCACGATCGTCGCGATCGGACCGGCCACGGCGGCGCGCCTGCGTGAGCGTGGAGTCCGGGCCGACATCGTGCCGGAGCGATTCGTCGCAGAAGGGATCTTGGAGGCACTCGAGGCGACCGAACTCGATGGTGCTCGCGTTCTGGTTGCGCGCGCGCGCGGTTCGCGGCCGGAGCTGGTGGACGGACTCCGCGCGCGCGGCGCTGACGTCAACGAGGTCCATCTCTACGAAGCCGTGGCTGAGCCAATGCGCGCAATGGAGCTCGAGCGGGCCCTTTCGGCCGACTACCTCACCTTCACCGCATCCAGCACCGTTCGGCACCTCATGGAACAGCTTCCGGATGAGTCGCGTGCGCGCCTTGAGTCCAAGGTGATCAGCATCGGGCCGATCACGAGTCAGACGGCCCGGGACTTCGGCCTCGAGGTCGCGCGCGAAGCCGGGGAGCACACCATCCCCGGGCTCGTCGCCGAGCTGCTGGCCGACTCCGCCACAGGGTGACCCGTCCGGTAAGCCTGCTCACCGACTACGGGCCGGGCACCGAGCATGTGGGGGCGCTGCACGCGGTCATCGCCGCCGCCTGTCCGGACGCGGATCGCGTCGATCTGGCTCACGACGTGCCGCCAGGCGACGTGCGGTGGGGCGCGCTAATGCTCGCGCGCCTGGTGCCACTGCTTCCCGGAGCCGTGACGGTGGCGGTCGTCGATCCCGGTGTAGGAACCGACCGGGCGGCAATCGCCATCGAGCTGGCCGACGGCGGCGCCGCGGTGGGGCCGGACAACGGCCTGCTCTCGGGGTTGTTCCATATGGCCGTTCGGGCGGCGCGGCTCACGGAGCCTCAGACCGCATCAGCGACCTTTCACGGCCGAGACGTCTTCGCGCCGGCCGCCGCCTGTCTGGCGGCAGGCTCTGGACTTGAAGACATCGGGACTCCCACCGAGCTGGCGCGGCTCATCACGCCGAAGTGGTCGACGGCCACGGCGCAGCCGGGTCACATCGACACCACCGTGATCGGTCGCGACCGCTTCGGCAATATCGCCCTCGACGGGGACGCGGAGCATCTCTCAGCCGCGCGCTTCACCCATGGAGACCGCGTCACGATCGCCGGCGCCGTCGGCGTCCACCAGGCCACCGTCGCGCGCACCTTCGCGGACGTCGCACCGACCCGGCTGCTGCTTTACGTGGATAGTGGCGGGCTGCTCTCACTCGCGGAGCGAGATGGAGATGCCCAGTCTCGCCTGGGCCTGCAAGTCGGTGCCAAACTCTCACTCACGGCCTAGTTCACGCGGCGAACGCGTTGGCTGCGCCGGCGAGCTCCGAGCGTCAGGATTGAGAGCGCACCACCAGCACTGAAGAGTCCGCTCCGTGCGCGACCCGCTCGGACACGCTTCCGAGGGCCGTCGCGCCGGTAAGTCCTCGGGCGCCCACGATCAGAAGGTCCGCGAAACCCGCGGCATCGGTAAGCCCTTTGACCGGCCGCGCCTTCGTCCAGTCCACAGGCAGCGGGGCCGCCCGTCGCGTGATCTCCTCGATTCCGTTGTCATCCCCCGCGGCGCAGAGGGCGTACCCGGTCGTTGCGCCGTTTGCCCGGGCGACGATCGACTTAGCCAGATCTAGTGCGACGAACGACTCGTTCGAGCCGTCGACGCCGACCACGATGCTGGCCGGGAATCTGGTCGGCTCGAACGGGCGACGGGCGACGAGCACCGAGCAGGGAGCCTCGTGAAGGAGCTCCGTCACCGTGCTGCTGCGCGCGATTCCCACGAGGCGTGAGTAGCCATGGTCACCCAGCGCGAGCAGTTGGGCGTTCGTATCGATGGCCGTTTGATGAAGAGCGCCCAGGCCGACGTCGTCGATGACCCGCTGGGTGATCGTGGCTGGTGCGTCGAGCTGGGCTCGCATCGCTGAGAGCGATTCGCTCGCGTACTGCGCGAGGCGTTGGTTGGCCAACGGCGGGGCGCCCAGTTCCTGAAGCTCGCCTTCGTCAACGAGAGTTCGGGCGCCCCAACGGTTGAGAAGGGCGAAATACGGGTCGGTCGCGGCAAGCAGCATGAGCGACCCGCCCGGGTCGGTAAGACGGCTCGCTTGACGACCCGCCTCGAAGCTGGAGCGCGTCCCATCGATTCCCGCGATGACTCTGTCGAACACCAGCAAGACTCCTCAGCTGATTTGGGAGTCCAGGGTACGACGCCCGAACAGCGGCACGCTGCGTAGGCGCCCACGTGGCGCGAGCGGGAAATCCGCAGCCGCTCGATCGATCTAGCGCGAGGCGGGAGCCTCCATCAGCTCGGCAACTCGCGCCAGGCAAACCGCCTCGATGCGATCAGCCAACGCGTCATCGTTCACTGCTCCACTCAAGAGCCCTCCGCCCACCGTGAGGACCGCGGCAAGAAGCGTGGAGCCGTCGTCGACGTCGCCGCGCACGGTCGCGAGCGCGTCGATGAGCGATCGGAGCTGACCGGTGTATCCGTCCCGTCGGGCGATGTCGCCTCGAACCGCATCGACAGGGTGCGCCGCGAGAGGGCAGCCCGTTACGACATCTGCGCGCTTGGCGGGGTCGAGGTAGGCGGCTAGCGCGGCAATCGCGCTGTCACGGGGCTCTTGAGTGCCTGCCGCCGCTCGTAGCTGCTTCACCAGCCCAGCTTCGATCTGAAGGTTGTCGCGTACGAGCGCGTCCTTCGACTCGAAATGGGCATAGAACGCGCCGCGCGTAAGGCCCGCTTCTTTCATCACTTCATCGATGGACGCGCCATCGAAACCTTTCCGGCGAAAGAGCTGCCGCGCCGCCTCGGAGGCTCTGGCGCGGGCGATCCACCCGACGCCTGGCTGATGCCGCTCGTCGGCCTTACCGCGCTGCCGATTGCCTATCTTGTTCTGCGTGGCCGTGGCATCTGGGCCTGGACGGCCGTCGTGGCGTGGAATGTGATTGGGATCTGGGACGCGTTCTCGGCGTATCTGGTCCACGAGAGCGTCCCGTGGTCCGAGTTCTTCATGATCGAGATCTTCGGCTCGAGCATGTTCTTCGGCGCGAGCGCGGTGCACGTCGTCTGCTTGTGGCTCACGAGTCGTCCCGCTATTCGTGAGGTGTTCCTGGGCGCCGACACGCGGGGCCTGAGCGAGGTTGGCCGCTAGTTCGAGGCACACAGGGACCGAAGTGCGCGAATGGCATCTTCGGTCCGATCCTCGGGTACGAGGAGGTGATCGTGGTGGGCACCCGCGATCACGTTGCAGGGAATGTTCACCTCGGCGAGGGCGGCGCTGAACGCCGCCGTCAGGCCGACCGCCTCGAGTGAGCTGTGAACCGTCAAGGTCAACCAGACCCAGCTGGCCTCGACAGCTGCTCCCGCGTCGCGCGCAGCCGAGGTCGGTACCACGAGGGTCCGGCCCTCGGTTTCCTCGACAATCGCGTGCGCCTGCGCGACCAAAGCAGCCGAGCCTCCGACCACGAAGGAAAAAGCGCCAGGGCGCTGCTCCACATCGAGTGAAGCCAGCATCACATCGGGGTCTCGCTCACCGCTCGTCACTGGCGCCGATCGTCCAGAGTGAAGGAGCCAGTGGCGGGACCCGGACTCGAACCGGGGACACCACGATTTTCAGTCGTGTGCTCTACCAGCTGAGCTATCCCGCCACGCGACCTGGGAACGCTAGGGGCGATTCCCGGTTGATTCACCTCTAGCTATCGCCGAAACCGGCGCTGAAATACTCTGGGGGAGCCCGCCACCTGGAGGAACGATGCCCACGAATCGCTTCGACCTGCCCTCAGATGGGACCCCGGCCCACTGGTACAACATCGCCGCGGACCTTCCTGAGCCACCTCCGCCGCCACTGAATCCTGGCACCGGAGAGCCGATTGGTCCCGAGGCGCTCGCGCCGATCTTCCCAATGGCCCTCATCGGGCAAGAGGTCAGTGCGGAGCGGTTGATCGCGATTCCGGATCCGGTTCGCGACATCCTTGCCATGTGGCGGCCTACCCCGTTGTTCCGGGCCGAGCGGTGGGAGCAGGCGCTCGGCACCGACTGCAAGATCTTCTACAAGTACGAGGGTACGAGTCCAGCGGGTAGCCACAAGCCCAATACCGCGGTCGCGCAGGCCTACTACAACAAGGAAGAAGGCGTCGAGCGCATCGCGACCGAGACCGGCGCGGGGCAGTGGGGCTCGGCCCTTTCTTTCGCCTGCAGCCAGTTCGGGATCGAGTGCAAGGTCTACATGGTGCGGGTCTCGTACGACTCCAAGCCCTACCGTCGCACCCTCATGGAGACCTGGGGTGGAACGTGTGTCGCCAGCCCGTCTGAGGACACCAACGCCGGCCGGGCCATCCTTGCCGCGGATCCGAACGCGACCGGCAGTCTCGGTATCGCCATCAGCGAAGCGGTTGAGGATGCGGCGACCCGCGAGGACACCAAGTACTCATTGGGCAGCGTGTTGAACCACGTCCTGCTGCACCAAACGGTCGTCGGCCAAGAGGCCAGGGATCAAATGGAGATGGCCGACGCCTACCCCGACGTCGTCATCGGCTGCGCCGGCGGCGGCTCGAACTTCGCGGGGCTCGCCTTTCCTTTCGTCGCGGACAAGCTCTCCGGCAAGGACATGACGGTGATCGCCGCCGAGCCCGCGGCCTGCCCGACGCTCACCCGCGGCGCGTACGGCTACGACTTCGGCGATACCGCCATGACCACTCCGCTGCTACCGATGCACACCCTCGGACACGACTTCATTCCGGCTCCGATTCACTCCGGGGGCCTGCGATACCACGGTATGGCGCCGCTGGTCTCCCATCTGGTCCACACCGGCGTCGTCGAGGCCCGGGCCTATCACCAGACCGAGTGCTTTGCGGAGGCCGTGCGATTCGCCCGCAGCGAGGGCATCGTTCCGGCGCCGGAGCCGACACACGCGCTACGCGCCGTGGTCGAACAGGTCGAGCAGGCGCGCGCGGAGGGCGTCAGCAAGACCATTCTTTTCAACCTCTGCGGCCACGGGAACTTCGACATGGCCTCGTACGAGGACTACCTCTCGGGCCGTATGACCGACTACGAACTGCCCCAGGCCGAGATCGACGAGGCCTCGGAGGCGCTCGCCGGGTTGCCCACCGTCGGCTAAGGCAGCGGCCAGAAGCGGCGGATCGCCGCGCGGGTCTCGGCGAGCGCGTGATCGACCTGCGCGGTGACCGCGGCCGTCGGCGCGTCGAGCACCTGGTCGCCGAGCACCTGGTCGGGCGGTTCGGGGCAGTTGAGTCCCACGGCCTCCTCGGCCCATTCTCTGGGCGTCGCGTCGGGGATCGTTTGCCCGGAGAGCTCTCCCATCAGCAGTGCCCAGGCGCGAGGCGGCGCGTTACAGGGATCGTAGCCTCCACCGCCAAGTGCCACGAGGCGGCCACTCGTATCGTCAGCCAGCGCCCTCAGGCCCGACCACAGTTCGGGGTACATCGGGATGGTTGTTTGGAGGTGTGACAGCGGGTCCGCGTGATGATGGTCGACGCCGCACTGCGCCACGATGGCGTCCGGGCGAAACGCACGCACGACCGGATCGACGATCTCGGCGAACGACCGCCGGTATGCGTCGTTGCCGCTGAAGGGTGGAAGGGAGACGTTGACGCTCGAGCCTTCCGCGCCGGGACCGCCGGTCTCGTTGGCGAAACCCGAGCCCGGAAACAGATGACGCCCGCTCTCGTGCACCGAAACGGTCAGCACGTTCGGGTTCTCGTAGTAGATCCACTGCGTGCCGTTCCCGTGGTGGACGTCCAGATCGATGTAGGCCACACGCTCGGCCCCGGCGTCGAGAAGCGTCTGGACGGCCATCGCGGTCTCGTTGTAAAGGCCGAATCCCCACGCGCGATTCGAGAGGCCATGATGCGAACCGCCTGAGGGAACGAATGCGTATGGCACCTCACCGGCACCAACGCGTTCGGCGGCCGCGGCACATGTTGCGATCACCCGGGCCGAGTCTTCGTGCATGCCCTCATACGCCGTGTTGTCGCCGCCGATTCCCCACTGACTCGCCACGGGCTCGGCTGCCAAGGCCGGCGTGGCGCTGTACCGGCGCACCGCTTTTACGAAGGCTGGAGCGAAGACGCGGTGCAGGCCCTCATCGGCCATGGGACCCGGTGCCGGGGCCAACTCCACGTCTTCGCGTTCGAAGACTCCCGCGCGCTTGGCCAGCGACACCGCCAACCGATGACGGCGACCGTCCATCGGATGATCGTCGCCGTAGCGCATGCCGAGCCCGTCGGAATGGACGACGACAAGACGTAGCTCAGTCGCCGTCACCATCTCCCGCAGCCGCGGCCTTCTTCTTGCGCCTGCGCATCGACATATGGATCCCTACGACGATGAACAGTCCAACCAGGGTGTAGGGGATGCCGAACAGGAAACGGTTGTCCTCGAGGAACAGTAGGAAGATCACGCCGCCGACCAGGAAGGTCAGCCCGATGATGTAGCTGAAGATCAGTCCAGTCGCTGAGCTCATCAGTCCGAGTAGTGCTCCTGAATGACCGCCTGCACGCGCTCGGCGAGGTCATCCCAGCTCACGCCGTCGACCTTGGTGACGCTGATGAAGTCCGCGGTGAGAAACACGTTGGTGATGTCACCGAGGGCGAAGATCTTCGCTCCGAGGGGCGAGTCTTCCGGCGTCGAGCCTTCGCGGAAGGTCTCGGGGCGGCCGCCGGTGCTCTGGCGGTCGAGACTGAATTTGAGAGCGGCGGGGTTCGGCGTCGCTTCAGGCGTGATCTGAACCACGAAATGCCTCCTGGCAGGCGGACCGTCCACACGCTACCGGCTGGCAGGGGTGACCCGACGGGGCAGATACCATCGTCTGCGTGAGCAACTCATCGAGCAATCGCGACGCGCTGGCCGCCTTGTTGCGCCGGGACGCGCTTACGCGCGAAAAGGTGCGCCTCTCCTCGGGCAAGACCTCGAGCTTCTACTTCGATGCCCGACAGGTGCTGCTGGACCCTGAGGGTGCCGACCTCGTGGGTCAACTCGCCTACGAGGCCTTGCGCGACTTTCAGCCCAAAGCGGTAGGTGGTCTGACGCTTGGCGCGGACCCGCTGGTGTGTGCCACCAGCGCGGCCGCCTGGCAGGACGGAGTCCGCTGGACAGGGTTCTTCATTCGGAAAGAAGCCAAGAAGCACGGGTTGCAGCAGTGGCTTGAGGGCCCCTTCATCGAAGAGGGCACTCGCGTCGTGCTGGTGGACGACGTTTTGACCGCAGGCGGGTCAATGCGCACCTCCATTGAACGGGCCCGTCAGGCCGGCGGAGTCGTCGTCGGGGCGCTGGTCGTCGTCGATCGCGGTGAGGGCGGTCGCGAACCGGTGGAGTCTGATCTCGGCGACGCTCCGCTGATCTCGCTCTATACGGCGCAGGAGCTTCTTGACGGTTGAGAGTGGACCCGGCGTCGGTCCTGTACGCGTGCTGCGCGTATCGGGGCCGAGCGCGACCACACTCATGGACGGTCACGAACGCGAGCTCCGGCTTCCCCCGGGCCTAAAGGGCGGCCCGCCAGCGGCCGGCGATCTGGTTGAAGTCAGCGAGGACGGCGACGGTGTTGAGGCCCTCCTGCCGCGCACCAGCGAGCTTCGGCGTGGCGGTCCGCGGGGCGATCGGGTCGTTGCCGCGAACGCGGATCTGATGATCGCGGTCGAGGCGGTGGTGGATCCAGAGATCCGGCCGCGGTTCTTGGATCGCTACCTCGCGGCCGCGGAGCTCGCGGACATGAAGGCCGCCATCGTGCTGACCAAAACGGACCTCGAGCACGATCGGGAGACAATCACGGCGATTACTCGTCGCTACGAGACCATCGGCTACCCAGTGCTGCTGGGTGTGTCGTCGGACCCCGTCTTGGCGGCGCAGGTGACGGAGCTGATCGATGGCGGCATCGCCGTTCTGGCGGGGCATTCAGGCGTCGGGAAGTCGACTCTGACCACCGCCGTCACCGGAGTTGAGCGCGCCACCAGTGCTGTCAGCCAGAAGGCGCGATCGGGTCGCCACACCACGACCGATCCACGGTTGATCCCGCTGCCCAGCGGTGGAGCGGTCATCGATACCGCTGGCGTGAGGACCTTTCATCTGCCCGCCACCGAGCCCGACGCGCTCGCGAGTGGGTTTCCTGAGATCGCGGCCTTGGCGTCCGAGTGCCGCTTTCGCGGCTGCCGGCACAAGGGTGAAGACGGCTGTGCGGTGCCGGGCGCGGTCAGCGAAGAGCGTCTTGATTCCTACCGACGGCTGCTGTCGGGCTCTTGACCTCCATGCTAGCCACCCGTAAGTTCGTGCGGCCACGCACGAACCGTGCAAATTGGATCCAATGACACCTCTTCCGGAGGAATATATGAGCCGTTTCAACTCCGATTCTGGGCGCAGCGAGCGCAACCGGCGGACCCGTTTCTGGCCGCCAATCGTTGGTGCTGCCCAGAAGACCGGCTGGGAGGCGCTCGAGAAGCATGTCGCAGGCGAAGGT
>CAMYIK010000003.1 GCA_947258365.1 uncultured Thermoleophilia bacterium
GGGGCACCTGCCGGTCGGCTCGTGGCGCGCGACATCATGAAGTGAACCCGGCTCAGTCGTCCGCCACGACGCTCCAGCAGCGACCAGACGTCTTTGCCGCCGTTGCGCCACTCGGAGCGGGTAAACGGTGTGATGCGGCCTCCGCGAGCGTGGTACATCTCGAGCCACACCCCGCCGGCCGTGGCGAGCCCGGGCATGACCTTGTTCCAGGTGGCGAAATGGGCCTTACCGTCCCGCCCGAGATTGTGATTGCGGCCCCGGCCCTTCGCGATCGCGGACGTGAAGTTCGGCGCCATGTAGAAGTGCACCCGGCTTGCCCAAGTACCGCCGAACGGGCTGGTGGTGTTGAGCTGGCGCATCGCCGCGGTGAGGTTCGCGCCGTTGCGTGGACCCTTGCGGTCGTTGAACGCCTCCGTGATTTCATCGACAAAGACGAGGTGGCTGGTGCAGGCGTGGTTGCGCCCGCGAATCGTGCATCGGCGAATGTGTCTCTTGAGCAGCGCTGCGATCGAGGCAGCGCTTCGCCCCTGCAGTTCGCCGCCGCTGACTTTGCTGACGCGATACTTGCGCCCTAATATCTGCCCGGCCGGCGCCTGGTGAAGCGCGCCTTTGGGTCCTGACAGGCCGCCGCGAACGATCTGCTTTACGGGCCCCTCGGCGTCGTAGAGCACACTGGTCGCCGCGCTGGCGGCGACGGGGAGGGCTGCGAACGCCGCTAGGGCCGCGCCGATGGCAAGGGTCTGTCGCATCGCTGGGACCCTTCCGCACGCGTATGCGGGAGGGGTGAAGTTGACGTTAGCGCCCCTAAGAGGCTTGTGATGGACCCGGTGCCAGTCTGTCGCTCGAGCCCGGTGCGTCGGATATGGCTGCCTCTCATTCGAGCAGTGCCATCTCGCCAACCCAACGCACGCTGGCGCCTGGCCGTGAGTAGAGGCTCTGTCTAGCTCAGCCCTGCACGATGCAGGAATCCAAGTCGCTCAATCGTCGAAGCGGTTGACGTAGTCCAGTTCGTCGTCGTCCCAGTCGCGCTGGCCGGCGATGTTCGCGTACGAGCGCCACTCGGCGAGGATCAATCCGACGTCCTTGCCCGAGATCTGGGGATGGGTGCCTGCGATCAGCTGTTCTGCGAGCCCGTCGGAGCCCTCAGGCGGTGGGCGGCCGATTTCATTGAGCACCGCCCAGACGTGGTCCTCGTCGAGCATGGGGCGCTCGCCGACGATGTACGCCGCGGCCTCCCCGATATCGAGGTCATCGCTCATCGACCGAGCTTAGGCCCGTGCTCCGTCCGGTCGTAGCAGTCGTGGTCAGCGCCGAGCTCGCGGAGCTCGACCTTTCTGACTCGCGCGGTCGGTGTCTTGGGGAGAGCCTCCATGACGCGCACGTAACGCGGCACCGCGAAGTAGGGCATGCGGCGCGCGCAGTGGCTGAGGAGCGCGTGGGGGTCGGGGTCCTTGCCGTCCTCGGGGACCACGCAGACCATGATCTCCTGCTCGGCGCTGGCTCCTTCGTGGGCCGCGACGCCGATCGCCGCCGCCTCTTCGATGCCGTCGAACTCGGTGACGATGCGCTCCACCTCCACCGAGCTGACGTTCTCGCCTCGGCGACGGATGTAGTCCTTGAGCCGATCCTTGAAGTAGAGCCAGCCGTGGGCGTCCATTTCGCCGAGGTCGCCGGTGTGCAGCTTGAGGTTGCGGAAGTCGTCGGTCGTCTTCTGCGGCATCCCTGTGTACGCGCGCATCGTGATGTTGGGAATCTTCATGTCGACGACGATCTCGCCGGAGGTGTTGGGCGGTAACGGCATGTCGCTTTTCGGATCGACGACCTGGACGTCGAAGCCTGGGGTCGACTTTCCGCAGCTTCCCGGTTTGGGCCCGTCTCCGGGCGGAACGTAGGTGACCATTCCCGTCTCGGTGAGCCCGTAACCCTCGAAGAAGCGAATGCCGAACCGCTCCTGGAAGTCGAAATAGATGTCCTTGGGTGCGGGCATGGCCATGATCCGAGTCACCTTGTGGGCCCGGTCGAGCTCCGACTCCGGCGTGTTCCAGATGAAGTAGTTGATGGCGCTGACCGTGTTGAACACGGTGGCCTCGGCATCGATGACCTGCTGCCAGAAGCGGCGCGCGCTATAGCGGTCGACGTAGGCGACGCGAGCGCCTGCGATCATGGCCGGGTAGCCGGCAAGCACTTGGGCGTTGCTGTGGAACAGCGGAAGACACGAGAACACCGTGTCTTCCGCTGTGATTCCGCAGACCTCGTTGTAGGTCCGTCCCGAGAAGTAGTCCGAGGCGTGCTGCTTGATCACGCCCTTACTTCGCCCTGTCGTGCCGGAGGTGAACATGATGCGGGCGTCGTCCACGTAGGAGATCTCGACGTCGGGCGTCTCATCGGAGGCGTCGGCGACCTCCTCCAGCGTTTCGCGCGCGAAACGCGCGGGCGTCTCGCCCGTCGCGCCGTCGGGGGAAGGCCAGACGATCACTCGCTGAAGCCCGGGTAGCTCGTGGGAGATGTCCTCGAGCAGGTCCAGATAGCAGTCTGCCATCACCAGGGTGCGCGCCTGCGGCAGATTGATGGCCCATGACAGGAAGTCGCCTCGGTAGGCGGTGTTGATGGGGCACTGCACCGCGCCCGCGGTGAGGATGCCGAACCAGGTCGTCACGTTGGCCTCGGAGTTAGGCATCATCGTCGCGACGGTCTCGCCGGCCTCCACACCCCGGGCGATTAAGCCGTTGGCGACGCGGTTGGCGCGTGAGCGCACCTCTGAGTAGCTGAGCCACGGCCCCTCTCCGAAGCGGAGGTAATCGCGGTCAGGATGGGCTTCGGCGCGCGCGCCAAGGACATGCGGCAGCACCCACTTGGTCGGGTCCTCGTGCTGGTACCAATCACTCCACTCGGCCATCAGGACGCAGTGAATCAGATCGCGCCCGCGTGTGGCGGGCACGGGCGTGGGTCAGTCGTTCCTGTTGGTGAGCCGGCCGTAGGCGTTGCGGGCACGAGCCAACAGTCGACCACGGCTCGAGCGCCGCTGACCGGCGTCGAAGAGTTCCTGGTGCGACTGAAACACGCCCAGTCGCCCGAAGCGGGGCTCTGGTCGCATGATCGCCAGCGCCAACCCGCCGAACGTCGGCTCGACGCGGTCGGCCGGAGGATTGGGGTGGAAGGTTCCCTGAATGAAGTCGAGTTCCACGTAGTGCACGTACGGACACCCACGCCAGTTCGCGTCCAGGATCCCTTGCCGGATCTCTGGCACGAAGCTGTCGTGAAAGACGATGTGCACGGGTCGTGTTGGACAGTGCTGCAGGACGGCGGTGATGTCGCGTTTCACGCCTTCGGTGGTGTGGTCGCCGTCGATGAGCACGAACCCGAGGTCCTCTCCTCTCCGCTCGATGTCCTTGAGTAGCCCCGGCACGATCTCCCGCGAGTCGCCTGTCAGGAAGGTGATGTTGTCGTAGCGACCGTCGAGCGGCTTCACCGCGGACGCGTCGATGTCGATCGAGTAGACGCGCTCACTGCGTGAGGCCAAGAGCTTGGTGCAACCGCCGCGGCTGGTGCCGATCTCGATCGAGGTGGTCGGCTGGGCGAACTCCAGCAGATGCAGCACGCCATACTTTTCCGCCCGAGTCATGTGCCAGTGCAAGGAGCTGTCGGGCTCGGGCACGGGTGTTGGGTTGGGAGTCGCTTCGACCCGGTCGATCACGTTCATTGGCGGCTCCGCTCTTTCGGTGGCTGGGGGGGAGAGGCCCGGAGCCTCCAGGTGGGATAGCCACACTTACACCCTCGCAAGCTGCGGCTCAGAGAGGGGTATTCACCGGACGTCTTTCTCTCAAGTTCCATTCATTTGCGCTCTCCGCCGTCATCGATTGCGCAGCGTGGGCACCTGCCCGCATTAACGAACGCGCCGCTCAAGTCGGCCACCCTGGGTGTCGAGACAGTTGGCATGCGCCCCGAGAACCAGCGCAGCTCCGCGGACACCAGTCGCAGGAGCTGGATCGCTCCGCGTGCCCGCACCAGTCTTCGCGAGGCCATCGAAGCCGTATCGGCATCGACCGATGCTCCTTTTCGTATTCGGCCCATCGGCGCTCGAGGCGACGAGCAGATGTTCGAGGCGCGCGAAGAGTTCGAGTTGGGAACTGAAGGCCGCCGCTTCGTCGTCGGCGTCGACCGTCGCGGCGATGGCGTTCGGGTCTTCTGCAGCGGATGGGCCGCATGAGGCGTACCACCGAAGGCATCAAAGCCGTCGAGGTGGCGCAGCTGTGCCATCGCATTCGCGCCGCCGGCGCTCCCGGCGGAAAGGCGCGTCCGAAGCTGCTCGCGGAATACGAGCGCATCGCGGGCGAGCTCGGCGTCGAGCCAGCCGAGATCACCACCGGTCGCGACCTCGAGCGAGCGGCCGCGAAGCTGCTGCGCTCTGTCGCCGCCCGTGAGCGTGCTCAGCACGCGCACCGGCGCAACCGCCCTTAACCCCGCTCTGGGCGTAAACCCGAGCTGGCGAATCGCCACTGATCGGCCCAGGTCCCTGTGATACCGTGCTTCGGTCCGGGTTCCGGACGGGAGGGCTTTCCACGTGCCACGTGACGACCGGATGGTCACGATCGCCTGTGACGCCTGCGGGCGACGCAACTATCGGACCAACAAGAGCCGGAGCCGCGACGGTGAGAGGATCGCTCTCAGAAAGTACTGTCGCTGGTGCGCACGGCATACCCTTCACAAAGAGACGCGGTAGCCGGGTGCCGTATCGGCACACTGAGGGTCGTAGCTCAATTGGTAGAGCACCGGTCTCCAAAACCGGGGGTTGGGGGTTCGAGTCCCTCCGGCCCTGTAACCCTCTGACGACGTAAAGGACGGAATGGGAACCTCGCGGCCCCGAAAACGATCAGGAGGCTCTCGGCGACGTCGCAAGACGACGCCCGAGAAGTCAACCGCGCAAAAGCCGAATCCGCGCCCACGGTCTCAGCCCAAAAAGGAAAAAGCGGGCTCGGTCACCAAGGCCGTTCAGCGCAACCGAGGCTCACAGTTTCTCTCCGAGGTCATCGCCGAGCTCCGCAAGGTGAGCTGGCCGGGCCGCGGACAGCTCGCTCAGGGCACCACGGTCGTGCTGATTGTCGTTGCCATCGTTACCGTCTATCTCGCGATCGTCGACGAAATCTTCGGCCGCTTGATCGACTCAATCTTCTAGCCCGCTTTCCGGAGGCAGTCACTCAGGTGTTCCGCTGGTATGTCATCAACACCTACTCGGGTCACGAGAAAAAGGTGAAGACCAACCTCGAGCAGCGCATTCGCTCGATGGGTCAGTCCGACAACGTGCGCGAGATCGTCGTGCCGACCGAGCAGGTCGTCGAAACCAAGGACGGCCAGAAGGTGCAGACCGAGAAGCGCACGCTTCCGGGCTACGTCTTGGTACACGTCGATATGTCGCCCGACGTCCACTGGCTCGTTAAGAACACGCCGGGTGTGACGGGCTTCGTCGGCGGCTCAAACCTCGGCGGCCGCCAGAGCGAGCCGGTGCCGCTCTCGCAGATGGAGGTCGACCGCCTCCTTCGTAAGACGCCCGAGTCGCGTCCGCGTGTCCGCATGGAGTTCACCGTCGGCGAGACCGTCAAGGTCATCAACGGGCCGCTCTCGGACTTCAGTGGAGAGATCGCCGAGATCAACCAAGAGCAGGCTCGCCTCAAGGTGCTCGTGAGCATCTTCGGCCGCGAAACCCCGGCAGAGTTGTCCTTCGATCAGGTCAAGAAGGTCACCTGATGCGGAGAATTCTCCGGCGTCCATGGAATGAGCGTGCTCGCGCGTGTAACCTCGCCCGTCGCTAACAGTCCCGAACGAAGAAGAACATGGCCAAGAAGGTCGCTGACATCGTCAAGCTCCAGATCCCCGCGGGTGGCGCATCGCCAGCCCCGCCGGTGGGTCCTGCCCTTGGTGCCGCCGGCATCAACATCATGGAGTTCTGCAAGGCGTTCAACGCCGAGACCCAGCAGGCCGGTGGACTCATCACCCCGGTCGAGATCACGGTGTTCGAGGATCGCTCGTTCACCTTCATCACCAAGACTCCGCCTGCCGCGGTGCTCATCAAGCAGGCACTTAATCTGCAGAGTGGCTCCGGCGAGCCTCACCGCGAGAAGGTCGGCCACTTGAGCCTCGACCAGATGCGGCAGATCGCCGAGACGAAGATGCCGGACCTGAACGCCACCACCATGAACGCGGCCATGAAGGTCGTTGCCGGTACGGCGCGCAGCATGGGCGTCACGACCGACCCGATCGAGTAGGAACGACAGTGGGCAAGCGCGGGAAACGCTACGACGAGGCAAGCAGGGGGATCGAGCCGGGTAAGGAGTACCACCCGCTCGAGGCCGTTCAGATGGTCAAGGAACACGAGGTTAGTCGCTTTGACGCCACGATCGAGGTCCACTTCCGGCTGGGCGTCGATGTCCGTCACGCCGAGCAGCAGCTTCGCGGCACCATCAGCCTTCCCAACGGTACGGGCGGCGACGTCACTGTCGCGGTCTTCGCTCAGGGCGACCTGGCGAAAGAGGCCGAGGACGCCGGCGCCGACATCGTGGGCGGAGACGATCTTGCGACCAAAATCCAAGAGGGCTTCAGCGACTTTGACGTGGTCATCGCCGCGCCCGACATGATGGGCGTCGTCGGAAAGCTCGGTCGCGTGCTCGGGCCCCAGGGCAAGATGCCCAACCCCAAGAGCGGCACCGTCACCCCCGACGTCTCGACGGCCGTAACCGAGATCAAAGCCGGAAAGATCGAGTACCGCACCGATCGCGCGGGCATTGTCCACCTGGCGATCGGCAAGAAGTCCTTCGAGACGAAACAGCTGGCCGAGAACTACCAGGCTGTGCTCGACGAGATCACGCGGCAGAAGCCGTCGTCATCCAAGGGCAGCTACTTCCGCAACATCACTTTGTGTCAGACCCAGGGTCCCGGTGTTCCCGTGGACTCGAACGTGACCGCAGACGAGGTCTTTGAGGAGCAAACCGAAGCCGCGTAGACCACTAAGAACGGACCACCAAAGACCGCGGGGGGCGCGCAAGCGCCTGAAACCATCACCCCGCCGAGGCAGGACCAAGATTCGGCGACACTCCTGAAAACGGGCGTGATCACCTCTTGCGGCCCACCTCGATGGGCCGTTCTTCATTCTGAGGAGGTGACCCACTGAAACGAGATCAAAAAACCGAAGCCATCGAGGAGCTCATCCGTCGCTTCGCGGACAACGACACGATGTTCGCGGCCAGCTACAGCGGGCTGAGCGTCTCGCAGATGCAGGATCTGCGGCAGCGGATCGCCGAGGACGCGTCGTTCTCGGTCGTGAAGAACACCCTGGCTCGCCGGGCCGCGGAGGCCTCGGAGCGCACGGACATGCTCGAGTACCTGGTCGGTCCTACCGGGATCGTCTGGATCGCGGGCGACCCCGCGCGAGCGGCCAAGGTAATGACCGAGTTCGGCAAGGAGTCCGACGAGCTTTTCGCCATCAAGGGCGGGCTGCTTGGCGGCAAGCCCTTCGGTGCCGACCAGGTCGTGGCGCTCACCAAGCTGCCATCCCGGGATGAGCTCATCGCGAAGCTCGCCGGCGGATTGGCTGCACCACTTCACGGCCTCAGCGCCCTCTCTCAGCCTCTCAATGAGCTCGGTGGCGGTTTGAACCAGCTGCTCACCGGTCTTCCGAATGCGCTGAATCAGCTTCGCACTCAGAAAGAGGCGGCCGGCGGCTGAGCCGTCCCGCACACTTTTTTCGACGACACCCGAATCAGGAGATAGACAGATATGGCGATGAGCACCGAAGAATGGATCGATGAGCTCAAGGAGATTTCGGTCCTGGAGCTTTCCGAGCGCATCAAGGCTCTCGAGGAGACCTTCGGCATCACGGCGGCTGCGGCTGCCCCGGTTGCGGTCGCAGCAGCTCCGGCTGCCAGTGGCGGCGATGGCGGCGACGCCGCTGAGGAGCAGACCGAGTTCACGGTCTCCCTCGAGGGTGCCGGCGACAAGAAGATCCAGGTGATCAAGGTCGTCCGTTCGGTCACCGGTCTGGGCCTCAAGGAAGCCAAGGCTCTGGTGGACGAGGCTCCGAACCCGATCAAGGAAGGCGTCCCCAAAGAGGAGGCCGACCAGATCAAGGCTCAGATCGAGGAAGCTGGCGGCGAGGTCAAGGTCTCGTAGTCGATTCCCGATACCTGCCGCGGGCATTGCCCGCGGCAGGTATCCCAGGGTCTGAGCTCGTACCGCTCGGCCTGATCGGTAGCATCACGTCCTCCGGGTTTCGCCCGGCCGCTCGATGCAGGTACGCCCCAATGAACCCGTGCTCGCGGGCGCCTTCCGCAAGGACCCCGCCGACGAGGCCTTTCTCGGCGACTTCAACCATGCGCTCGCTGACTTCGAGGATGGCTCGTACGGCGATCTGCCGGAGGAGTTCCCCACCCTCCATGTGATCGGCGCGCCGCGCTCGGGCACGACGCTGCTCTACCAGGTGCTGGGCAGCGGCTTGGACATCGGCTACGTGAACAACCTGGTCGCGACTTTTTGGAGAGCGCCGGTCACCGGCCTGAGGCTTGCCCGCAAGCTCGGCCTGGATCGACTGGAGTCATCTTTCGACTCGGCCTTCGGCCGCACTAGAAGCGTGTCTGAGCCGCACGAGTTCGGCTACTTCTGGAACTACCATCTTCGCTATCCCGATCTGTCAGAGCGCGACCCCGATCACGGGGCCACGATTGACTGGGAACGCCTGTCGCGCGTGATCATCAACATGTCGGCCTGCATCGGGCGCCCCATCAGCTTCAAGCCGATGCTCTTGATCTGGCACCTGGAGGCGCTGGCGCAGGCAATGCCGCGTACCTCCTATATCTGGATCAGGCGCGAGCGTCGTAACACGGCCCTGTCGCTTCTGAAGATGCGCCGCTCACTCAGAGGTACGGAGAACGAGTGGGCCTCGTTGAAGCCAGCTGCGGTGCCTGACGAGGATCCGCCCTGGCGGCAGGTCGCGGCCCAGGTGGTCCTGCTGGAGCAGCGCATCGCCCGCGCAGCGAAGACCCTGGGACCCGAGCGGGTGCTCGAGGTCCACTACGACGATCTTTGTGCCCAGCCGATGACGGTGCTCGAGAAAACCCGCGATCTGTTGGGTCGCCAGGGGTTCGCGCCAGAGATCCGGATCGATGCGCTCGCGCCATTTTCGCCTCAATACAACGCCGAGCTCGAGGCGGAGTTCGGCGAGCGGGTGGACGAGGCCCTCGAGGAGGTCGAGCGACAATTCGCGGAGGTCAGCGATGAGTGACGCACCAACGGTGCTCGGGCGTGTCGAGGCGCCCTTGGTGAATACCAACGAGCCCGATGCTCAGGTCATCGAGCTGCCGCTCCAGGCGTTCTCTGAGATCGCGGTCGGCGATCACATCTGCACCCTCGAGACCAGCAAGGCGACCGTCGAGGTCGAGTCCGAGCACAGTGGCTTCGTCGGTCCGTTGACCATCAAGCTGGACGACATCATCAGCGCGGGTGATCTCATCTGCGAGGTGTTCGACGCGATGCCCGACCAGTCGCAGGTCTCCGACGCCGCCGCCGCGGCTGCTGACGCGGGCGTGAAGATGACCAAGAAGGCGGAGGCGCTGGCCCGAGAACTCCGCGTAGACCCCTCCGGCCTTCCGACCGGTCGGTTCGTCACCGAGAAGGAGGTCCGCGCCGCGGCTGCGGCTGCGACCCCGGTCGAGCTGAGCAACGATCTCATCGGGCAAATCAGCGATACGGCGTTGGTCATTTTCGGTGGTGGAGGCCTGGGCAAGACGATCATCGACCTCGTGGGCGCGGCGAAGACCTACGAGGTGATCGGAATCATCGATGAGGGCCTCGAGGGCGGCGATGAGGTTCTCGGCGTGCCGGTGCTCGGTGGTCAGCGCTACCTGGCTCCTCTGGCCGAGGCGGGTCTGCGATACGCAGCGAACGCGGTCGGAGCGATCGGTCGGATCACCACCCGAACGAGGGTCAGTGAGCTGATCTCCGACGCCGGACTGCGAGGCGCTGTCCTCGTGGAGCCGACGGCGTCCATTGCGGACTCCGCCGAGCTGGACGATGGCGCGCAGATCTACGCGCAGGCGGTGGTCTCCGCTGCGGCCAAGATCGGCGCCAACACGATCATCAACACCGGCGCGATCGTGTCGCATGACTGCGTTATCGGTGCGAACACCCACGTTGCTCCGGGGGCCGTCTTGGCCGGCGAGGTCACTGTCGGTGAGGGCTCGCTCGTCGGTATGGGTGCTACGGCCTCGGTCGGCCTCGCCATCGGCGCGCGCGCGGTCATCGGCAACGGGAGCGTGCTGACGGCTGACGTGCCCGACGGCACCTTTGTCTCGGCCGGCACCGTGTGGTCCGGGGAGCGAAGCTAAGCCGGGGTACTGCCCCGCGAGCGCAGTGAACGGACGGCATAGCGAGCGCCGCGAACGACGCCCCTTTGCCGGGCTTCATCGCGCAGGATGTTGACACCGTCGCAGACGTGAAGCCACCGGGCCTCACGGGAAGAGATTCGGGGTGACGTTACGCCGTCCGGGACGGGGTACCCATATGCCTCCAGCACGGGGAGCGCGATGCGCTCGATGCGGCGCTGGACGGCGACGGCATCTGTGACTCGTACTTGCGCTGATTCCGCGTCACGACCGTCGTTCGTCCGCGCGATGCGCCGACGGGCTCGGCATGACCCGGAACGGCCAGCATGGAGCCTTCGAACTCCAGGCCGAGGAACTCCGAGAGGCGACGAAGTTCTCGGACCGGGTCATCGAGCAGGTCCTCGAACCGCACCTCAGCGATGTTCGGCCTGTGGCGAGCGGCCTGCCGTCGAAACTCGCTGATTCCGTCGACCCACCGCTGGGCGGCGCGAAACATGTTCTTGCCCCACGTCCGGTGTGATGACAGCGCATGGTCGCGGGCATCGCGCACGATGTGCACGATCCGGGCACTCGGAAAGAGTCGGACCAGCGCCTCGACGGAGACGAGGTACTCGGGCGTCTTGTCACCCCAGAGGACGTCGCCGCTGTCGTCGATTCGCGCGGCATGGCGCATGAGCGCCTCGTGGACGCCCTGCAGCGTGAAACTGCGGCACCTGGCGTACCACTCATCCGCCGAGATGACCGGCTCGTCGATGAAGTCGCAGTCATCGAAGTACGGCAGGCGGCGGGCCTGAGCGCAGAACCGCTCGAAGCGACGGCGATCTGTCTGATCGCCGTCGCGGTCCCAGTTCTCGATCCAGAGAGGGAGAAAGTGCGTCTCGACGATCGCCGGGGATACGCGAGAGTGCCCACTGAGCATCTCGCGGAGCATCTTCGTACCTGACCGGGGCATGCCGACGACGAAGATCGGACTCGTGGGCGGCGTCATCGTGCTCTTGCCGCCATCGTGCGACGAGGGGCGGTCACGAAGCGACCGTAACGCCGCTCTTGTAAAGGGTGGTTAGCCCTTTGCAGGCTCGCCCGCCGAGGCGGGCGTTCTTGGCGGTTCTCTAGACCGCGGCCGGGTCGAGTGCCAGCACGGCGTCACGAACCTCGCCGGCGCCGGGCAGCATCATGTTCTCGAGGTTCGGCGCGGAGGGGATGACCCCGTCGTTGGCGGCAACGCGGCGCACCGGCCGGCGGAGCTGGCCCCAGGCGGCCTCGGTCACCTGTGCGGTGATCTCCGCGCCGATCCCGGCGGTGAGCGTGCCTTCCTCGGCGGTGATCAGCGCGCCGGTGCGACCGACCGATTCCAGGATCGGAGCAAGGTCCAGCGGCAAGAGTTCACCCAGGACGACGATCTCGCAGAACACCTCGTGCTCGAGGATGAGCTCGGTCGCCGCCTCGACGGCGATCGGCAGCATGCCTCCGTAGGTGACGATGGTCGCGGCGGCCTCGCCGAAGTCGTTGCCGGAGAGTGTCAGCGCCGGGTATGTGCCGGAGCCTTCGCGAACGCTCAGCTCGTCGATGTAGCCGTTCTCGGGCCGCCGGTTGGGGCGGCCGTACATGAGCTTGTTTTCGATCAGGAAGACCGGCTCGTCGTCGTCGATCGCGGCGTGGGTCATCGCCCGTAGGTCGTGGTACTCGCTCGCGGCGACCACCCGGATGTTCGGCACGCCCATGAGCAGTTTCTCGAGCGACTGGCTGTGGGTCGGCCCGTATCCACGGCGTCCACCCATCGGCGTGCGCACTACCAGAGGCAGGGTCACCTGGTCGTCGTACATCTCGCGGAACTTCGAGATGCCATTGATGATCTGGTCGAAGCCGAGCGCGATGAAGTCGCCGAACATGATCTCCAACACCGGTCGGTAGCCGCGCAGGGCCATGCCCGCCGCCACACCGAACAGCGATGCCTCGCTGATCGGGGTGGTGATAACTCGCTCCGGCCAGCGATCGCTGAGCCCTTGGCTCACCTTGAACGCTCCGCCGTACGGGTCCAGTAGGTCTTCGCCGATCAGATAGACGTCATCGCGACGCTCGAAGGCCTCGTGAAGGCCGCCGTTCAGCGCCTGGACACAGCGCTCGGACCTCATGCCTGGACCGCTCCGGCCACGGGGGCGGCCAAAGCCGCCTCTCGGGCGTCCGCGACTCGCCGCTCCGCCGCTTGCTCGATGTCCGCGCGTAGTTCCGGATCCAGCCGATCGGCAATCAGGGCGATCGGGTCCGAAGAGGCACGACGCGCTTCGATCTCCGCGGGATCGCGCGTGTCGTCACCCTTGCTGTGCGGACTAAAGCGATACGTGTCCAGCACCATGAAGAAGGGCTCGCCGGTGGCGCGAATCCGCTCCACGGCGCTTCCCGCGGTCGCGTGGATCTCCTCGACGTCCGTGGTGGTGATCTCCGCGGTGGGGATTCCGAACGCGGCTGCGCGGGCGCTGATGGAACCGGAGACCGCGAGCTCTTCGGGTGTGGATTGGGCGTAGTGGTTGTTCTCGACGACGACCATCAACGGCAGCCGCCACAGCGAGGCCATGTTGAGGCACTCATAGAGGGCGCCCTGGCCAAGGGTGCCATCACCGATGAAGACTGTCGTCACCGCCCCGCTCTTTCGCTCCCGCTCTGCGAGGGCAATGCCCGTCGCGACTGGCACGATGCTGCCCTGGATGCCGTTGGAGTAGAAGTTGCCCCGGCAAAGGTGCTGGCTGCCGCCCTTGCCGCCACAGGTTCCCGTGGTGCGGCCGGTGACCTCGGCGATGAGCCCCTCGACATCGTCCGTGAACGCGACGTAGTGACCGTGACAGCGGTGGTTGCTGAAGATCACATCCCGCTCAGAATCCAGATGAGAGATCACTCCCGCGGCGGTCGCCTCCTGTCCGATGCAGGTGTGGGTGGTGCCGTTGATCTCTCCTGCCGAGAACATTTCGAGCAGGGTCTCTTCAAGACGTCGAATGACGTACATCTGTTGGTAGAAGCGGGCGAGATCGGACGTCATGCGTCGGGGCCCCTCGAGGGGCGCGGACCTGCCCGCGCAACCCTTCAGCAAAGGGGGCGCAACGGACTATAGATGGACTGTCATACGGCTGCGCCCGGCCAGGCACAGCCGTACTGGACTAGAGGCTCGCGTGGCGGATCGGTGCCGCCTCGTGCCGCTCGGCCATGAAGAAGTCCGGGCCGACCAGGCTCATGAAGGCGGCGAAGCCTTTGTTGTCACGGGCTCGTTCGCCGATGACACCCCGGAGCTGCGGCTGCCACACCAGAGAGCTCACGGGGTGAATCGACCACTTGTCGCGCTTGAAGCGTCGCCAGCAGGCGCGCTCACCGCTGTCGCAGATGACGGCGAGACCGTCGATCAAGCAGGCGAGACCGTCATCGATCTCCCCGATGCTGATCTGCTCGAAGACGTGATCCAAGAGCAGATCTGATGTGTCGGTGTTGAGCAGGCGTCCCGCGTCGCACCGCGACCATTCGTCCACTGAGCGGGTGGTTCGTACGAACCACAGCGGGCGCTCGTCGTTGGTTCGGTAGGGCGTACGGCTGGTTCGGGGTGCCTGATCGGGAGAGGGGACTACGCAGATCACAATGGCTCCTTGGAAAATCGCGCTATAGGGGTGCGGACCAGGTCGTGTGCGGCTTCGTCTCGCCCCGCCTCGGAGAGCACGGCCGCGGTTGCCATCGTCCGGCCGAGGGGGCGGCGGGGATGGCGGGTGGGGTGTTGGGGGTTCGCGGCAACGGGCTCTCCGGTCTGATGAACCCAGCAGACCAGGGCGCTGTTACACGCTCGTCACAGACGAGCCTCCAAAGGGGGAGAGCACCCCCAATCGGGCTATGCCGGCGGCGGGCCTACAGGAGAGACGCGTAGAGCTCCCGCGTCTCGTCGCTCGGCTCGACGCCGAGCGATCCGCGCAGGGTCGCGCGGCACGCGTGGAACTGGCGAAGCGCAAGCGCGCGCTCCCCTGCGGCCGCGTAGGCCTTCATGAGTGCCCGGTGTAGCGCCTCGCGCTCGGGGTCCGTCGCGAGCAACTCCTGGTACCGCGTGATCGCCGCCACAGGCCGGCCGTTCGCCTGCAGAGCGTCGCCGAGGCGCTCGAGCAGTGCTGAGCGGCTGCGCTCCAGCTGCGATCGGGCGCGTTGGGCCCATTCGTCGTACGGGAAGTCAGGCAAGAAGTCGCTCGTCCAGAGAGACTCAGCCCGCAGCAAGCGCTCAAGTCCGGAGTCATCCTCGTTGCCGGGGTCTGCCAGGGCGAGGAAGTCGGCGGCATCCCAGGAGTCCTGCTCGCCGAGCTCCAGCCGGTAGACGTCCCCGTCGCGACTGATCATGGATCCGCGCGAGCGAGCGCTGGTCAGCGGATCGAGCGTCCGGCGCAGCGCGTGCAAGGTGGTGTCCAGAGCGCGTGATCCTCGCGATGGCTCGAGATCAGGCCAGAGCTCATCCAGGAGCTTGTCGCGGTGCACACCGCTCCTGCCGGCGCAGATCAGCGCGCCGAGCAGCACCCGTGCCTTGGGCCGGCCGAACTCGGCGTCGGGAACCCGGGTGCCCGAGCGGTAGAGGCGCAGACCCCCAAAGCTCTCGATGCGAATGGGAGGTCGGGGTCGGGTCTCGAGGATCGCCTTGGCGCGCTCCCCGGCTGCGGCGACCTGAGGCTCAGGGTCCGAGACGAGGGCCGACAAGGTCGAGGGATCGAGGTCCGTGTGCTCATCAATCGCCTCGCCAAGGGCGACACGGGCCTCCACGTGCGCATCGCCGAGCCGCGTCACGCACTCGTCGAGTACCTCTCGACCGCAGGCGGCGGCGATCCTCGCAACGCCGTGCGGATCGCCGATGCCGTTCCGCAAGGCGTGGGCGAGAAGCGGCGCGGCCCGGGGACGCTCCCGGCGCGACCACAAGAAATCGAGGTCGAGTTCGGCCGTGAAATCGATGGCCTGCCGCAGCCGGGCGTCACCGATCTCTCCTGGGCCATGCAGGTCCGCCGAGATCAGCGCGGCGCGCGCCAAATACCACGACAGCTGGTACCGCTCTCCGAACTCGCACGCCTCCTCGATCAGCTCCCGAGCCAACTTGAGCCGGCCGGTCTCCTCGGCCGCCAGGCTCATTTCGCACAGCGACATCGGGGCGTCATAGCTATCCCCATAGGCCTCGAGTTCTTCGCGAGCGATGGCGATGTGCGACAGGGCACGCTGCTCGTCGCCGCGCGCGGCTGCCACCCGAGCGCACGAGGCACTGACGCGGTACGCGGTGCTGGTCGTGCCGCCGGACGTCGAGTGTGGGGTGGCAATCTCGGCGATCGGGATGGCGCTCTCCCAGTCCCGCAGACCGGCATACGCCAGCAGCCGCCACCACATGCTGAGGGTCTCCGCCGCTGAACCCATGCCGAGTGCCTCGCTGAGGTCCATGACGGCCTTGGCCTCGAGCAGGCTCTTCCGGAAGCGTCCGATATCGGCGTAGATCACGACTCTGAAGCCCATGCCGAAGGCGCGCAGCATGTTGGCGTCTTGGATCTCGATGGGCTCCAGCCGTGCCAGGGCCTCGTCGATCAGGTCGAGCGCGCGATTGACGTTGCCGGTGGGGAACTCCATGTAGAAGGCCCGCAACATGTCGGCCGTGGGTCGAAGCAGCGGCGACTCCTGCTCGCTGCCAACCTCCAGCGCGGCCGCGATGTGCTGCTCTGCCTCCTCGGGTCGGCATGCCTGCGCGTGGGCCACCCCAAGGATGAGGTGCACCATCCCAAGCCCCCGAGCCGAGCGATCCAGCGCGTCGAGGTACTTCTCGCCGGAGGCGATTCGGATTTGGGGGTTGATGCCGTAGGTCAGCATTCCCTGCTGGAAGCGATAGAGCGCCGCGGAAGCGGCGTCGTGGGCGTTTGCGGCGATGAGCGCCTCGATCGCGGCGGGCCAGAGGCGGAAGGCGTCGTCGCGCTGGCGCTGCAAGTACGCCAACAGCGCGTGAGCCATCAGCAATCGCGGGTGCCGCGCCCGGACCTCTTCAGGGATGCGAGCCAGCCACCCCGCGAGGGTCTCCGCTTCAGGAGTGGCGACCATGGCCTCGGCAACAGGATCCAAGGCCTTGGCGGCTTCGTCGAAGAGCCCTACCGAGAGGTAGTGGCGCACGGCCTCCTGGTAGTCGCCGGCCTCCTCCCAGGCCTCGCCGGCGCGCGCGTGGATGGCCTGCAGGCGATCCGGAGCGTGCTCTTCGACGCGCCGGCGCAGGAAGGCTTCGAAGAGGTGGTGGTAACGAAACCACTGGCCTTGGAGCCGCACGATGAACAGGTGATCCGCTCGAAGGGCGTCGATGAGCTCGCGCGCGTCGTCCCTGCCGGTTACATGCGCCGCGAGCTCAGGCGTGAATCGCTCCAACATGGCGGTGTCGGTCAGGAAGTGCTGCTGGTGCTCCGGGAGCGACCCGAAGACCTCTTCGGCGAGGTAGTCGAAGTGAGGTGTCTCGCCCGGGTCGGCCAGGTCTCCGGTCTCCGGGCGCGTCGCGAGCAGCAGGCCGCTGACCCAGCCCTCGGTCTTTTCGTGGACCTCGCCGATCTGGACCTCGTCGAGCGCGTCGTCACGATCGGCGAGCAGCTGCACCGCTTCGTCGTAGGAGAGCGTGAGTTGCCGCTCGGCGATCTTGGTCAGGTCCCCGGCCGAGACGCGGCCGAAGCCCGAGGGGAGATTGCGGCGACTGGCGAGCACGAGGTGGACATTCGGCGGAAGGTCCGCGATTAGCGCCGCGAGGCCATCGAGGGTGGCCTCGTTCAGCGCGTGAACATCATCGAAGGCGATTACGAAGTCGTCGGGAATGGTCGCGACGATCTCGTTGGCGAGCAGCTGAACGTGGTCGGCGTCGGCTCCGCCGGCGGTGAGACCGCTCGCCACTCCGGGAAATCCGTCCGTGAGCCCGGCGGCGATATGGCTCACCAGCATCTCCGGCGTCGCGAGTCGTGGATCACAGGACAACCAGATCCATGGCAGTTCGGATTCCTGCATGCACTGCGCGAGCAAAGTGCTCTTGCCATAGCCGGGCCCGGCGACCACCGTCACCATGCGCCCGCTGAGCCCCGCGACGGTGCGCGAAACCAGCGCAGGCCGGCCGAGGCAATGTGGCGGAAGGCGCGGCGGCAGGAGCCGTGTTCGCAGCACGCCACTCGGTGCGGCCGGGGACGTTGCAGAAGTTGTGCTCATGAGCGAGGTGCCGATAAGTGGTGCCGGGCCGGACGAATCATCCTAAAACGACCGGTAGGCCCGGCGAAACGGGGGGTGCACCTATTACGCAAGTCCATAGACGGCGTCGGTACCCTCTGCTTTCGTCTCGTGCGCGTGTTCCGGATCCCCACTCTCATACTCGCTGCCGCTGCCTGCGGTGCCTTTGCTGTGCCCGCCGCGGCGGCCGACCCGGTGATCAGCAACGGTGCGTTCCGAATGGGCGCCGACACGCTCTGGAGCAAGGGAGTCATCGGCACCGGCTCGACGGTCGCCGTCTTGGACTTGGGCTTCGGGGGCCTCGACGCGTCGATCGCCGCCGGCGAGTTGCCCGCCCTCGGCATGGTCCAGCGCAGCTTCGACGAAGAATTCGGCATCGAGGGCCGGACCCCAGTGGGGTCGGGGACCCAGCACGGAACGCGGATGGCGGAGATTCTCGTCGACGTCGCGCCGGGTGCACGGTTGCTACTGGTCAACTACCACACCCAGGAAGAGTTCCAGGACGCGGTCGACTGGGTGATCACCCAGGCCCCGACGGCGGTCAGTCACTCTAATTCGTTCCTGATCCCCCCGTTTGACGGCACCGGCCCGAGCGCGGCCGCCGTGAATCGCGCCGCGGCCGCCGGGATCCTCTGGGTCAACTCGGCGGGCAACTTCGCGGAGCGGCACTGGACGGGGCGCGCCTCGGCCCAGGGCACCCTCTTTCCTCTCGAGGTCGCCCCCGGCCAGGTCCTCTCCTACAGCGTTACGCCCTTTGGCCCCTCGAGCGACCGCGTCAGGGCCGAGCTGCAACAGCGGGGGGCTTCAGGCGAATGGGATACCCGGACCAGCGTCGTGGCGGGTTCTGATGGAGCTTTCACCGACACGATGGTGAGTGACGGTGGTGAATGGCGCCTACGCCTCACCCAGACCGTCGGCACCGACTCACTCGTTCGCGTCTTCTCGCGCACCGTCGGTTTCGGTGGCCTGGCCGTCGGTGACGGCAGCGTCCCCACCCCGGGCGACGCCGCGGGCTCATTGACCGTGGGAGCGGTGCCATGGACCGGGACCAACCTGGCGCCTTATTCATCGCGAGGCCCTACCCAAGACGGGCGCCAGAAGCCGGATGTGGTCGGACCGACCTACGTGACGGCAAACCGCGCGTGGCCAGGCACCGCCGGTACCTCGGCCGCGACCGCACACGTGGCAGGGGCCGCCGCGCTGATCGCCCAAGAGCAACGGACCATCGGCGGCCCGACCGATCTTGCGACCCTGCGCGGCCGGCTGACCGGCGCCGCGTTCGATCTGGGCGACCCGGGCTTCGATCCGTCCTATGGCGCAGGCATGGTGCGCCTCGATGCAACGCCTCCCAAGGTCACCCTCGCGGTGAACGATGATCCGCGTCCGCTCCTCACCGGGATCGTCCGTGATCAAGGCACCATCGGCGAGGTGGTCGTCTCGATTGACGGAAAGCGGGTCAAGTCGCTTCGCTCCGCGCAAGTTCGCGTGCGACTACCGCGAATGACGGCGGGACGCCACCGCGTCGTCGTCGCCGCGAGCGACACATCCGGCAACCGCGTAACGACTGGTCGATGGGTCCGCGGCCGCCGCTAGCTCTTTCGCTCGGGCTCGCTCTCGCCGTCCTCGTCACCGCTCCGGCCTTCTCCTCGCCGGTACCGGTCGAGGTCCAGGCCGAGCCAGGAAAAGCTGAGGTCGCGGCCAAGGCCCTCCGCGCGGCGGGCCATGACATCGATCGTCGCGACGGTGCCTCACTGCAGGTCGCCGCTGAGCCGTCTGAGGTCGTGGCGTTGGAAGAGTTGCCCGGAGTCGCGGCTGCGGGTGAAGCGCCGACCGCCTTCGGCGACGCGATCAGCAGCATCGGGCTACAGCGCAGCGGCGCCGCGGCGTTCGCTCCGATTTCCGGTGACGGCTCCGGGTTGATCATCGCGGTGCTCGACCTGGGATTTGGCCCCCACATCACCACACGTCAGGTCGAGCGGGAGTTACCGCCACCCTCCCGGCTCGTACAGATTTCGTTCGATCCCGTACATGGGCTGGCGGGGCGCAACGCTTACGGCAACGCGACCAACCACGGCGAGCTGGTGGCCCAGACGGTCTACGACTACGTGCCGAAGGCCCGATACATCTTCGCTAACTACCGCACGCGCCAGGACTTCGTTCAGGCGGTGGACTGGCTGGCTCAGGTCAAACCGAACATCGTGGTGCACTCCAACAGCTTCCTGGAGGGCCCCTTCGACGGCACCAGCCCCGAGGCCCAAGCCGTAGACCGAGCCGCCGCCGCGGGCGTCCTCTGGTTCAACTCAGCCGGCAACTACGCCCAACGCCACTGGGAAGGCCCATGGGCCGACCTCGATCTCGATGGGGCTCTGGATCTAGGCACCAACGGGGAATGGACCTTCGGGCGCGAGCTCGGCAAGCCCACGACATTCACGCTGAGTTGGGACTCCCCGGAGTCCGGAACGACCGACCTCGCCCTCGCGATGGAACGTCAGGAGCCCGACGGCAGTTGGTCACCAGCGGTCATCTCCGACGACGATCAGACGGCGGGGGCACGCGAGTCGGAACGCTTCGTGGGCTACCGCAACGGCAAGGGCGGCACCTTCCGCATCCGGGTGACGCGCACGAGCGGACCGCCACCCGAGGCGATCACGATCTTCTCTCGCGAGATCGATCTTGCCGGCGCGGGGGGATCCGAGGGCTCCAGCCAGCCCGGGCCGGGTGACGCCGCGGGCGCCATCAGCGTGGGAGCCGTCGACTGGCGCGGCGATGGTCGCAAGACCTACTCATCGGTAGGGCCGACCGATGACGGCCGCCGCAAGCCTGATTTCGTCGCGCCGACCAACACGCGCGTAATGGGGACGGCCGGGCCCCGTCGCGTCGGCGGAACCTCGAACGCGGCCCCGAACGCCGCCGGAGCGGCGGCGATCGTGATGGGGATGCTGCGCAAAGCCGGACTCGACTTCAGCGCGGCCGCCGTTCGTGAGCGACTCTTTCAGCGCCCGTTTGATCTTGGCGATCCGGGACCCGACTTCCGATTCGGGTTCGGGCGGGTGCGCGTCGAGCATGATGCCCCGAGGCTCACACCCAAGAGCCCCGCGCCGTACTCGTTCGTGCGCGGCCGGGCGAGGGTCGACGTGGCGCCCTTCGACACCTCGCGACTGGCGAACTGGCAGCTGAGCATCGATGGGGCCGCGGTCACACCTGTGCGCCGCACTGGTCGCATCGCGCCGCTCATCGATACTCGCCGGCTGACCGACGGGTGGCATCAGATCCGCGTGGTCGCCGAAGACTGGCCGGGCAACACCGGTGTGGGCGAGTGGTGGGTCAGGGTCGACAACACCAACCCCCGGTTGGTGGTGCGTCGCACCAAGATCGCCGCGCGGAAACTCCCGGTGCTTCCCGAGGAAATCGGACCGGAGGAGCGCTCCCGGCGGGTGCGCGCCGCTCGCCGGGTGCCTCGGGGCGTGCGCCTGCAGATCCTCGCGCGCGACAACTTCGGCGGACGCCTTACCGTGGGCGTTCAGGTCCGTGACAAGCGCGGCAACGGCGTGAGGCCCGGCGCCAAGCGATGGCTCCCCGTCGGGAAGCTCCGCCGAGGGCGCTATCGCGTTCAGCTGCAAATGAAGGACGTGGCCGGCAATGTCACTCGCGCGGAGAAGCGCATACTCGTTCGCTGAGCAGTTGCTGCGCCAGCCGTTGACTCGGCAGGCGTCATTGCTCACAATTCCGGGAGTTCTCACCCAGCATGAAGGGGGCTGCATGCCGCTCGATCAGGACCTGAAGAGCAAGCTTCGCGACCGCGTTTCGACTGCGAACAAGTCGAATGTGACCGAGGTCATCGCCGAGGTTGAGGAAGCCCGCGGCACGCTCGCCGAAGACGACAAGGACCACGCGCGCCTCGGTGGCTGGCTGGAGGACCTCTCCCAGGTTGCCCGCGGCTCGGTGCCGGGGAAGTTCAGCTAGGCGGTCTGGCTCAGCGCCGGCCGTGTGCCGGCGCGAGCTGCTGCAGTACGCGTTGGAGACGGCGGGTCTCGGCTAAGGCGTTGACCTGCCGTCGGTCTCGGCTGATGTTGCGGGCGCGCTGGATACGCTCCTCGCGCCCCTCGCGGGCCTCGACCCACCGCTCGTATTCTCGGATGAGATCGAGAACCGTGTCGGCGATCTCGCGATGCTCGGCGGGGGAAAACGGTTTGCCGTCGACCGCCAGGAGGCGGTCGGCGGCCTGATAGTGCAAGGATCCCGTTGCGCCGCTGGCTGAGACGTCGGTGACAGAAATGCGGATCTGAGCGCCACGCCACTCCCGTTTCAGGACACCAGGCTCGACCGCGGGTCGGAATCCGAAAGCACGCAGCCGACGTCGCTCAGCGAGTGCTGACCACTGGGCGTGGGCGGTGGCAATCACCGTCGCGATACGCGAGGTGAGCACCGACTCATCGGTGTCATTTCGAGAGACCACGGAGGCGGCTACGTCAAAAGATTTGCATTTCGCGACACAGACGCTTAGACTACCGTCTTTGGCCATCCGTCCATCCGGATTCGCCTGCTTTCTTCCTGTCGCGCCGCCGCCAGTCAGTGACAACACCGCATTCGTTGGTGTCGTGTGTTGCTGCCTGCCGTAACCCGGCAGCTACTACCCCGCCCATGCCAGGAGGCATCGAAGAGTGAGCACACGAACCCGTGAACGCCGCTCCTTCTCGAAACTCGACAAGGTCCTGGATGTCCCGAATCTAATCGACATCCAGAAGTCCTCGTTTGAGTGGTTCCTCAATGAGGGACTGAAGGAGACAATCCGAGATATATCACCGATCGAGGATTTCACGGGCACGCTTGCCGTTGAGTTCGGGAAGTACACGCTCGGCGGGTGGGAGCCCGGGATGGATCTCGACGAGATCCAGCCCAACAACATGATCCGTGAGTGCCGCGAGAAGGACCTCGTCTACGCAGCGCCGCTCACCATGGAGGTCGCGTTCATCAACCGGGAGACCGGTGAGATTCGCGAGCAGAAGGTCTTCATGGGCGATCTCCCGCTCATGACTAAGGCGGGCACCTTCATCATCAACGGCACCGAGCGAGTCGTCGTGACTCAGCTCGTGCGCTCCCCCGGCGCATACGTCATGGAGCCGAAGGACGCGGAGAAGCAGGTCTTCATCGCGAACCTGATGCCGGCTCGTGGTTCCTGGGTGGAGCTCGAGATCGACAAGCGCGGACTGGTCAACGTCCGCATCGATCGCAAGCGCAAGCTGCCGGTCACCACTTTGCTGATGGCGCTCGGCTACACCCGAGACGACATCGTCAACCTCTTCCCGAGCACGCTCGACCCCAAAGAGGTCAACCCCTTCATCCGCAACACCCTCGAGAAGGACGACACCGAGGGTGCGCCCGAGAGCGGCAACAAGAAGAGCCTCAAGGAGATCGACCAGGTCGTCTCCGAGATGCAGAAGCTCGCCAAGGGCATAGATGGGCTACCCAGCGACGAGCGCGCTGAGATCCAGGCCGAGATCGAGAAGCTCGAGGCCAAGCTCGACCTGCGCGCAGGCGAGTCGATGCAGCACGCCCTCATCGAGGTCTTCAAGAAGCAGCGCCCGGGCGAGCCGCCGACGGTGGACAACTCCCGTTCGCTGGTCCGGTCACTCTTCTTCGACCCCAAGCGCTACGACCTGACTCGCGTCGGGCGCTACAAGCTGAACGCGCGCCTCGACCTCGACCTCGATGCCGATATCCGCACGCTGAGCAATCCGCGCTTCACCGGCCGCCTCAGCGGCATGGACGACGACATGGTCGAGCTGGTCCGGCGCCTCATCGCGCTGCCGCTGACTGTCGGCGCCAACGTGGATGTCAAGGATCTCGCCGCCGAGACGGCCCTCGCGCCGCGCGAGGAGATCGCCGGCGAGCTCGACGAATACGAGCACTTCGGCAACCGTCGTCTGCGTACCGTCGGTGAGCTGATCCAGGAGGCCTTCCGGGTCGGCTTCTACCGCATGGAGCGCGTCGTTCGTGAGCGGATGAGCACCGAGGACGTCGACACGATCACCCCGCAGACCATCATCAACATCCGCCCAGTGGTCGCGGCGCTGAAGGAGTTCTTCGGCTCCTCGCAGCTCTCTCAGTTCATGGACCAGACCAACTCACTGGCCGGGCTTACCCACCGACGCCGTCTCTCGGCGCTGGGTGCCGGCGGTCTGACCCGCGAGCGGGCTCCGATCGAGGTGCGCGATGTGCACCCGACTCACTATGGCCGCATGTGCCCGATCGAGACTCCGGAAGGACCGAACATCGGTCTGATCGGCTCGCTCGGCAGCTATGCCACGGTCAATGAGTTCGGCTTCATCCAGACGCCGTACCGGGTGGTCAAGAAGGGCAAGGTCGTCGATCAGATCGAGCGTCTCGACGCGACCCAGGAAGAGCACAAGATCATCGCCCAGGCCAACGCCGAGATGGACGACAAGGGCAACCTGATCAGCCCGGTCCTCTGCCGCCAAGGCGGCGAGCCGGTCATGTCCGAGCCAAACGACGTCCACTACATGGACGTCTCGCCGGCCCAGATCGTTTCGGTCGCGACCTCGCTGATTCCGTTCCTGGAGCACGACGACGCGAACCGCGCCCTCATGGGTGCCAACATGCAGCGCCAGGCGGTGCCGCTGATGGTCACCGACGCGCCATTGGTCGGTACCGGCATGGAACGCCGTGCCGCGATCGACAGTGGTGACGTTGTGGTGAGCCGTACGAAGGGCACCGTGGTCGCGGTCGACGCGAACCACGTGATGATCGAGGACCCCTCGGGGGAGCTTGAGCACTACGGCCTGCACAAGTTCACGCGCAGCAACCAGGGCACGCTGATTCATCAGAAGCCGATCGTCGCCTTGGACGACACGGTGAAAGCCGGCGACGTACTCGCCGACGGCAGCTCGACCGACCAGGGCGAGCTCGCGCTCGGCAAGAACATCCTCGTCGCGTTCATGAGCTGGCAGGGCTACAACTTCGAGGACGCGATCATCATCTCCGAGCGCCTCGTCAAGGACGACGAGCTCTCCTCGATCCACATCGAGGAGTACGAGATCGACGCGCGCACCACCAAGCTGGGCGCCGAGGAGATCACCCGCGACATCCCCAACCGCTCCGAGGAGTCCCTTGCGGACCTCGACGAGCGCGGCATCGTCCGCATCGGCGCCGAGGTCAGCTCCGGTGACCTGCTGGTCGGCAAGGTAACGCCGAAGGGCGAGACCGAGCTCACCGCCGAAGAGAAGCTGATTCGCGCCATCTTTAAGGAGAAGGCCGGAGAGGTCCGAGACACCTCGCTGAAGGTGCCTCACGGTGAGGGCGGCAAGGTCATCGACGTCAAGACGTTCAGCCGCGACGGCGGTGACGATTTGTCGCCGGGCGTCAACGAGCTGGTTCGCGTCTACGTGGCGAAGCGCCGCAAGATCGCCGAGGGCGACAAGCTCGCAGGACGCCACGGAAACAAGGGCGTCATCAGCAAGATCGTTCCCGAAGAGGACATGCCTTTCCTCGAGGACGGCACTCCGATCGACATGATCCTCAACCCGCTCGGCGTGCCGAGCCGGATGAACATCGGTCAGATCCTGGAGACCCACCTCGGGTGGGCCGCCGGTCAAGGCTGGAACGAGGACGGCGAGAAGGGCACCCCGGTGCGCACGCCTGTGGCGACGCCCGTCTTCGACGGCGCGAGCCCTGAGGACGTCGACGAGGCGCTCATCAAGTGGACCGAGAGCCACCCGGACAGCCCGATCAACCTCAACGTCAAAGATGACCGCGAGGGCCGCAAGGCGTCCGGGAAGCTCAAGCTCTACGACGGGCACACGGGTGAGCCGTACGACGGCAAGGTGACCGTCGGGTACATGTACATGCTGAAGCTCCTGCACCTCGTGGACGACAAGATCCACGCGCGCTCGACCGGCCCGTACTCGCTGGTCACCCAGCAACCCCTTGGCGGTAAAGCCCAGTTCGGTGGTCAGCGCTTCGGTGAGATGGAGGTGTGGGCGCTCGAGGCATATGGCGCGGCGTACACCCTCCAGGAAATGCTCACCATCAAGAGCGATGACACCGTGGGCCGGGTCAAGGCCTACGAGGCCATCGTCAAGGGCGAGAACATCCAGGAGCCTTCGGTCCCCGAGAGCTTCAAGGTGCTGCTCAAGGAGATGCAGAGCCTGGGGCTCGACGTCAACGTTCGGGGCGAGTCCGGCCCGGAGTTGGTCGGCCACGAAGAAGACGACGACCTGCTTCGCGCGGCGGAGGAGCTTGGCATCGATCTGTCAGGCGGACTCGGCAACGCGCAGCGAGCACCCGCAGCCGAGAACGGAGCCGAACAGGCCAAGCCGGTCGCGGAAGCCGAGGAGGCGGTTGCGACGGCGGAGCCCGCCGAGTCTGACGACAAGACGTAAGGGCAACTCGGGATCAGCCTCGACGAGGCTGATCTAGCAACGGCGACTGGCAGGGATCAGGTGCCCACAGGTACCTGACGCGCGAAGAGAGAGGCTCTCACCAAGTGATCGACATCAATAACTTCGATTCCATCTCGATCGGTCTGGCGTCACCACGCCAGATTCGGCATTGGTCGCACGGCGAGGTCACCAAGCCGGAGACCATCAACTACCGGACGCTCAAGCCCGAGGCGGACGGTCTCTTCTGCCAGAAGATCTTCGGTCCGGTCAAGGACTGGGAATGCGCGTGCGGCAAGTACAAGCGCATTCGCTACAAGGGCATCATCTGCGAGCGCTGTGGCGTCGAGGTCACACGCGCCAAGGTGCGCCGCGAGCGCATGGGTCACATCGACCTGGCCGCGCCAGTCAGCCACATATGGTTCTTCAAGGGTGTGCCCAGCCGCATCGGCTACATGCTCGACATCGCGCCGAAAGAGCTCGAGAAGGTTCTCTACTTCGCGGCCTCCATCGTCACGGACGTCGACGAGGAGAAACGCGGCGAGGACCTCGACTCCCTCCAGGATCAGGTCAACGGCTACATCGACGAGCTGCGCGCCGACAACGAGCAGCGCGCGCTGGAGCTCAACGAGCGCCTTGCCCGTCGTACGAGGTGGCTCGAAGAGGACACCACCAAGGACTTCACCGAGGACGATCTGTTCTGGATCGAGGACCTCGAGCGCGATCGCGAAAGCGACGACCCCGAAGCCAAGCGTGTCCTGACCGACGCCGACAAGCAGCAGGCCGGTGCCGAGCTGCGGTCAGACACCGAGATGGCGATCACCGACATGGAGCGCTACACCGAGGAGGCCATCGAGCGCCTCACCCAGGCATGGACGCGCTTCAAGTCGCTCGCCAAGGGCGAGATCATCGATGACGAGCAGCTCTTCCGGGAGATGCGCGACCGGTTCGCCTCGCCGCACGGATTCGGCGAGTATTTCAAGGGCGGCATGGGTGCCGCCGCGATCCGCGACCTCCTTGCCGCGATCGACCTCGTGGAAGAGGGCGAGTCGCTGCGCGAGACCATCGCCACCAGCAAGGGCCAGCGCCAGGCGCGAGCCCTCAAGCGGCTCAAGGTCGCCTCCGCTTTCCGGCGCAGCGAGAACCGTCCCGAGTGGATGGTCCTCGACGCCGTACCGGTGATTCCACCGGAGCTTCGCCCGATGGTTCAGCTCGACGGTGGCCGCTTCGCGACCAGCGACCTGAACGATCTCTACCGCCGTGTGATCAACCGGAACAACCGCCTCAAGCGGCTGCTCGATCTCGGCGCGCCCGAGATCATCGTCAGCAACGAGAAGCGCATGTTGCAGGAGGCCGTCGACGCACTGTTCGACAACGGCCGCCGAGGCCGCGCGGTGACCGGACCGGGCAACCGGCCGCTCAAGTCGCTGTCGGACATGCTCAAGGGCAAGCAGGGCCGTTTCCGTCAGAACCTGCTCGGCAAGCGCGTCGACTACTCGGGCCGCTCGGTCATCGTGTCAGGCCCCGAGCTGAGCCTGCACCAGTGTGGCCTGCCGAAGCTCATGGCACTGGAGCTCTTCAAGCCGTTCATTATGAGCCGGCTCGTCGAGCGCCGCCAGGTGCAGAACATCAAGGCGGCTAAGAAGCTGGTCGACTCGATGGTGCCTGAGGTCTGGGACGTGCTCGAGGAGGTCATCTCCGAGCACCCGGTGATGCTCAACCGCGCACCGACGCTCCACCGTCTCGGCATCCAGGCTTTCGAGCCGGTGCTGGTCGAGGGCAAGGCCATCCAGATCCACCCGCTCGTCTGTACCGCGTTCAACGCCGACTTCGACGGCGACCAGATGGCGGTCCACCTTCCCCTGTCGGTTGAGGCCCAGGCCGAGGCGCGCATCTTGATGCTCTCGGCGAACAACATTCTGTCGCCGGCTCACGGTCGTCCGATCGCGACGCCGAGCCAGGACATGGTGCTCGGCCTCTACTACCTCACCTACTGCAACTCGCTGCGCGTCCGTAAGCGCAAAACGGACGATCCCGGCGAGATCATGGAACTCACGGAGCTGTTCAGCGCCGAGAAGAACGAATGGCGTCTGCCCCGTAACAGTGAGGCCCTCATCGAGGGCGAAGACGAGTGGACCAGCAACCCGTTCAAGACACTTGGGCTCGAGCGGCCGCAGATCATGCGCGACTACGAGGACGTCTCAACGGCAATGGATCACCAGCTGGTGACCGTCGGTGACGTCATCGAGATGCGCGACACCGACGGTGAACCGCGGTTCACCACTGTCGGCCGGGTCGTCTTCAATCACAACATCAAGAGCCGCCTCGCGGAGCTCGTCTCCGATGAGGAGTTCGCCGAGAAGCCGTACCCGACGGCGAGCAAGGTCATGACCAAGCGTGAGGTCACCGACTTCATCCAGGAGCTGGTCAACCTCTACGGCGCCACTTCCGTGTCGCACTCACTTGATGAGTTCAAGCGCCTCGGCTTCAAGTACGCGAGTCGCTCCGGCATCACCGTCAGCAAGAACGACGTCGTGATTCCGCCGACCAAGGAAGCGATCATCTCCTCCTACGAGGACGAGGTCGACGAGGTCCAGGGCTTCTTCGATCGCGGTGAGATGAGCTCCGAGGAGCGCCACGAAGAGGTCATCAAGATCTGGGAGCGGGCGACCGACCATGTCGCCTCAGCGATGGAGGAGTACCTCTTCCGGCTCAACCCCATCTTCATGATGGCCAACTCCGGGGCGCGTGGATCGTTCAAGCAGATCCGCCAGCTCGCCGGAATGCGTGGCTGTATGAACAACCCGAAAGGCGAGACGATCGAGCGCCCGATCAAGAGCAACTTCATGGAGGGGCTCTCGGTCCTCGAATACTTCATCTCGACCCACGGTGCCCGCAAGGGCCTCGCGGACACCGCCCTGAAGACTGCCGACTCGGGTTACCTGACCCGGCGACTGGTCGACGTAGCGCAGGATCTCATCGTGCGCGATGTCGACTGCGGAACCGACGAGGGCATCATCGCCGACATCTATCGCGACGGTGACCTCAACCTGAGCATGCCGGGTCGCGTTTCGCTGGGTCCGGCGGTCGACCGCGTCACGGGCGAAATCGTCTGGGACCCCTATGAGGAAACGACTGACGAGCGCCTTGAGCCCATCGAGGACGGCGATGAACGCCGACAGGTCGTCATCAGCAATCAGCTCTCGGAGCGCCTCGACGAGGCGTGCCGCGACAAGCACGGCGAGCCGCGCGATGTGGTCATGACCGTGCGCTCGGCATTGAAGTGCCGCAGCAGCAGCGGCGTGTGTGGTACGTGCTACGGCATCGCGCCGGCCACGGGCCGCTTCGCCGAGATCGGCGACGCGGTGGGCATCATCGCCGCCCAGTCGATCGGTGAGCCCGGTACTCAGCTGACCATGCGTACCTTCCACACCGGTGGTGTGGCGGGTGCCGACATCACCCACGGTCTGCCCCGTGTCGTGGAGCTCTTCGAGGCTCGCAAGCCCAAGGCACTCGCTCTCGTAGCGCCTGCTGACGGCTGGATCCGAATCGAGGACGACGAGACCCGCCCAGGCGCGGCCAACTTGCTCCTTGTCGAGTCCGAGTACATGCCGATGGAGGACGCCGGCACCGGGGCGACCCGGCAGCCGGTCAGCGAGCACAGCTGGCCCGTGCCCAAGCGGACCCAGATCATCGTCAACGATGGCGACTTCGTCGAAGCGGGCACGCGCCTGACCATCGGCTCTGCTTTCCCGTCGGACATTCTCGACGCGGCCTCAGGAATGAGGATCTCCGCCGAGGGAACGGTGAAGACGGTCAAGAAGCACCGCGATGGCTGGATGACCGTGAAGGTCACCACCGAGGACGGCGACCGCGAGCGGTACCTGCGTATGCCGGATGACACTCCCGCGCCCGTTATCGAAAAGGGCATGGTCGTTACTCCGGACACACGATTCTTGCCTGCCGGTGAGGAGCTCGATCGCTCAACCAAGACCGAGCTCTACCTCGTGCGTGAGGTCCAGAACGTCTACCGCTCACAGGGTGTGGACATCAACGACAAGCACATCGAGGTCATCGTTCGCCAGATGCTCAAGAAGGTGAAGGTGGTCGATCCCGGCAAGACGAGCTTCTTGCCCGGGCAGATGGTCGACAAGCCGGTGCTCTACCGCGAGAACGCTCGCGTGACCGTGGCCGAGCACGAGCGTCTTCTGACCGAGCGCGAAGCCGGGGATTACACCGGTTCCGACTCTCAGCTGGAGGCTGAGGTCAACGCGGCCAAGGCCACCATGGAGCCGCTCATCCTGGGCATCACCAAGGCATCGCTCGCGACCGAGTCGTTCCTCTCGGCGGCCTCCTTCCAGGAGACCACGAAGGTGCTCACCGACGCGGCGATCGAAGGCAAGACCGACCATCTCCGTGGTCTCAAGGAGAACGTGATCATCGGAAAGTTGATTCCGGCCGCCACCGGGCTCAGGCGTTACCGCAACCTCGACATCGAGGCGATACGCCGGGCGCCCGCGCTGCTGGAGTTCGATCTCGACGATCCGTTCGCGACCGCCGGCGACGAGCTGGAGAGCGCGGACGACATCCTCGGCCTTGTGGACGAGGGTGGCACGTTCAGCTTCGAGCCGGAGTTCGAGCCCGAGACCGAGGGCAAGCCGGCCGAATAGACAGACTCGCTCAACCGAGTGACAACGGCCTCCGGCGTTCGCGTCGGGGGCCGTTGTCGTTCTAGGGCGCGTCCAGCAGTTCGGAGGCGAGCTGGTCGAGGCACATCTCCCAGCCACCACGATGATGTTCGTTCAGGTCGGCTGGCAGGCCCGAGTGCGACAGCCGGATGCGAGTGCCCTCCGGTGTCGGTGAGAGGTCGATGGTGACCGTCGTCGATCCTGGCGGCATCTCGAACGGAGCGCCCGTCCAGCCCCAGGTCACGACCAGGCGCTCGTTCTCGACTGCCTCGACGACCGTGCCGGAGGCGACGGCGCCATCGGGCATCCTCATCTCGAACGGCGCCCCGGCACGGGCGTCGATGCTGCAAATTACCCCTTTCCACCGCGCTCAGAGCTCGCCGGTCGTCAGGTATGGCCAGACCTTCTCCGGTGGCACGCCGACGACCCGCTCGACCGATACCGGGGCAGACTGATTCACGGAGTCTCCTGAGGGTGGTCGGCTTCGATGACCTCCACCAGCGTGTCGAGTTTCGATGCCCAAATGCTCTCCAGGACCGCGCGCATCTCCCCGAGCGCGTCCTTGTCCGCGCGGTAGAGGCGCCGATTGCCGTCCTTGGTCACGGTGACGTAGCCGGCATCACGGAGCACGGCCAGGTGTTGGGAGACGGCGCCGAAGGTGATGTCGAATTGCGCAGCGACCTCGCCAGCGCTGTGGTCGCGGTCCCAGACCAGTCGGAGGATCTCCCGGCGGCGGGGCTCGGTGACGATCTGCACGGCATCCACGGATCTATTTTAGTGACGGTTGAAATGCGTGCCAGCGTCGGGCTACTGTTCACGTGGTGACTAAAATAGATGGAGGTACCGATGAGCGATCACCGCATGGTCTTTCAGACCGTCGTTGACGCCAGCCAAAGCGAGGTGATGACGGCACTGACGACGCCAGAGGGTATCGCCAGTTGGTGGACGGCCAGCGTCGAGATCGAGGCAGACGCGCTCAGGCCGTCGTTCCCGAGTGCGCCGCTGCGGTTCGACGTGACGATCTCCGAGAGCGGACCTCGGCGTCTGGTGTGGACCGCCGGGGAGTTCCCGCCGCCGTGGCAGGGAACCCGCTGCGTCTGGGAACTCTCAGACGGACCCGAGGGTGGAACCCAGATCGACTTCTCCCACCGCGACTGGACCGACAACAACCCGATGATGGGCATGGTCACGATGGAATGGGCGCGCATTCTCGACCACCTGGCGAGGTACGTTGAGACTGGCACACCCGACCCGCGCACCCCCGCGGGAGCCTACGAGGAGAACTAGGGAGGCCCGGGATGAAGATGCCCAAGCCGACGGAGGCCGACAAGCAGTACTTCACCGAGCTCGTCGCCAAACATCCGGAGGTCGAGCTGAAGCCGATGTTCGGCAATCTCGGTGCGTTCGTGAACGGCAATATGGTGGCCGGCCTGTTCGGAAGTGTGGTCGGCTTACGGGTAAACGAAGTTGATCGCGCTGCCCTGGAGGCGGAGCCAGGTTCGGGCCCATTCGGGCCCGAGGAGCGACCGATGAAGGACTACGTCGCCATCCCGGCCGCCTGGCGTACCGAGCCCGCGACGACCACCGACTGGGTCCAGGGGGCCGTCGCACATACCGCGGCGATGCCTCCCAAAAAGAAGAAGGCGAAGCCCAAGAAGAAGGCGGGCTGAGGATGCCCCCACGCTTCAACGCGGTCGGCATCGTCGCCGACGACCTGGACGCGGCCCTCGCCTTCTACGAACTACTCGGTCTCGACGTTCCCTCCGAGCGTGAGGGCCACGTCGAGGTGGCGATGCCAAACGGCATCCGGCTCATGTTCGACTCTGTCGAGGTCGTCCAGAGCTTCTCGGCATGGTCGCCACCGACCGGCGGCGGGCGCCGAGTGGCGCTTGCCTTCCTCTGTGAGAGCCCGGCTGAAGTCGACGAGGTGCACGCCCGGGTCGTCAGCGTGGGGCACCGATCCCAAGTTGCGCCGTTCGATGCGCCGAGGGGTCAGCGCTACGCGACCGTCATCGACCCCGACGGTAACCGGGTCGACCTCTTCGCGGCCCTCGGCTAGGGGTTCGACCTACCCGGCAAGCCGCGCCTTGAGCCGGGAGGCGACCTGGGCAAGCTGGTCGTGCTCGGCGGGCGCGGTGCGCGAGAAGTCCATCTCTCCGATTGAGTCGATCGGAGACAGATGCACGTGGACGTGGTGGACCTCGAGACCCACGATCATCATGCCGACCTTCTCGGAGCCGAACTCCTCGTGGATGGCCTTACCGACCTTCTGTGAGGCGACCATCAGATGCGAGAGGAGCTCCGGCGAGAGGTCGAGCCAATGGTCGACCTCCTCGCGCGGCACCATCAGCACGTGGCCGTCTCGTAGAGGCTCGATCGTGAGGAAGCCCACGCAGTGTTCGTCTTCGTAGACGGAGTGTCCGGGCAGGTCGCCCTCGATGATGCGGGTGAAGAGCGTCGGCACGATCAGGCCCCATACTTCTTGAGACGGCCCGCGCAGGCCAGCAGGATCGGCATCATCTCTGACATCCGTCGCTGACCGAGCATTCCCGAGCGAGCGAACTCCTCGCCGAAACGGGTCACCTCGTCGCGGCCCCCGCGCTCCGCCCGAATCAACACCGGCACCGGATGCCAGGAGTGCGCCTCCATCTGTGGGGGTGTGGCGTGGTCTCCGGTGACCATGACGACGTCCGGATCGAGCGCCATGACATCGGGAAAGATGCGATCGACTGCCTCGATGGCGGCGATCTTGGCGTCACGATCACCATCTTCGCCGGCGGCATCGGTCGCCTTGTGGTGCACGAAGAAGTAGTCGTAGTCGGCCCAGGCCTCGCGCAACAGCGCGGCCTGGTCCTCGAGATCCTCAGGCTGGCGGAGCACGTCCATTCCGAGCAGTCGCGAGATGCCTCGATACATGGGGTAGATCGCCACCGCGGCGGCGTTCAAGCCGTAGCGGTCGGCAAAGCTCGGCACGTCCTCATGTGTGTCGAAGCCGCGTAGCAGCATGCCGTTGGCCTTTTCGCCCGCCAGGATCTTGCGAACCTGCCGCTCAAGCTCGGCAAAGAGTTCCGCGGTTCGACCCGCATCCGGGTGGAGAGCCGCCGGGGGGTTCGGAGGGACTCCGGTCTGCTGCGGATCGGTGTCGCCGATCCGATGATCCAGTCCGGGTCCGCGAAGCATCACCATCGCGCGGTGTTCCCGCTCATGGCGAATGGTCAGCTCCGCCCCCTCGAGGCTGACCTCGGTCTGAATGCGCTCGACCAGCGGCGCCGCCTCGGGGCTCGGGATGCGGCCGGCGCGACGATCGGCGATGTTCCCGGCGTCATCGAGCGTGCAGAGGTTGGCGCGCGCGGCGACGTCGCCGGCTTGCAGCTGCACGTCGAGGCCCGCAGCCGACAGCGCACCACGGCCCAACTCGAACTCGAGTGGGTCATAGCCGAACAGCGCCAGGTGCCCGGGGCCCGATCCGGGAGTGATCCCGGGGCCCACGATTTCTGCAAGGCCACTACTGCCCTCGGCCGCCAGCGCATCGAGGTTGGGCGTGTCGGCGTCTTCGAGTTCCGTGCCTCCGCGGGCATCGGCGTAGCCGCCAAGACCATCGAGCAGGATGACCACGATCTTCGCGTCCGACGTGGTGAGCAGGGAAGTCAGGTCCATCTCTTCTCCGGTGAGAACGCGCCGAGCTTGGGCGCCAGGGTCAGGTCCACCCCATTCGGGGGTGGGTGAAGGCTAATACCCCGGGCTAATTTTCACCGGTGATCGGCCGATGGAAGACCCATGTCGGGTAAACGCCTAGTCCTCATCGTGTCGGCGATCGTCGGCGCGCTCCTACTCATGCTGGGTGGTGTCGGCTTCTACCTGGTGGGTCAGGCCAAGAGCAGCGACGCCGTCACCGTGGACGCTGCGGTGGCCAAGTTTCACGAGCGCGACGACGGAACGCGCGACATCGCGGGCGCACCCGAGCCCGGCGTCTACACCTACGCGGCGGTCGGGAGCGAGGCGGGTGGAGCGGCGTCGATCAACGTCACACGCGACCTTCCCGCTGAGGCTCAGATGATGGTCTGGCAGCAGCCCGGCGGGTTCGAAACTGAACTCGTCTACTCGGGCGATCACCGCGAAGGCGCGCGCTATGCGGTCGGTGACGACGGCATCGCCCAGACCTGGACCCGCACCAAGCTTTCGCTGCTCGGCACGACTTCCGACACCGATGCCGACATAACCCCGGCGGGACTATGGATCGCGAAGGATCTCTCGGTTGGCGCGGCGTGGGACAGCACTTACGAGGCCGATGGTTCGACGACGTCCTACTCGTCAAAGGTGACCGGTACCGAGAACGTCACGATCGGAACCGACGAGGTCGCGACCGTCGTCGTGGAGCGCACCACGAAGATCGCGGGCAACGTCACCGGTCAGTGGACCGACACCTATTGGTGGTCGACCGAGCTCAATATGCCGGTGAAGATGAGCGTGGAGGGCGACAGCAAGGAAGGCATCGGCACCTTCTCCCAGTCATCGACACTCACCCTCGTCGCGGGCGAGCCCCGGCTCTAGGGAGCCAGCGGCTCCGGTTCGTAAGCTGGCACGTCGCCGTCTCCCACGAAGTCGAAGTCCTCGCAGCTGACGGCGTTCCGCTCAACGCGAGCCATTGCGGCGACGGTTGCACGGGTCGCGTTCTGGTCTGATTTCTCCCGGTAGTCGGCGCTGACCGACCCGTTGATCGTGGCTCCGGTGGGCAGTGGCGGATCATCTGGCCCCGGCTGCAGCTCCACGAAGCACATTCCTGCGGGCGGAACGTAGAAGTCGCACTCGACGGCCGCCGGAGCGACTCCGGCGAGGTTCGCGAGTATCGCCGTCATGCGTGGCTCATGCTCCTGCGCCATGAAGGAACCGGAGACCCATCGGTTGATATTCACACCCTTTGGAGTTCCCGCCGGCACATCGACCACGCCTTGGGCGAAGCAGCTGCCCTCACCGCCTTGCGGTGGAGAGGTCTCAGCGTCGTCCGCCGCGGCCGCGGCCGCGGGCCCCGGCTCGACGACGAAGTCGCTGCACTGGATCTTCTCGGGTGCGGCCCCAAGGTTGATGAGCGCCGTGCGCGCATCAACCTTGGTCGCGGAGCCCGCGAAGGAGGCCGATGTGAAGACGTCCATCCCCGCGCCCGGAGGCAGCGAAAGGCTCTTCGGCAGAGCAGGATTCTCGGAGACCGAGCATTCGTTGGCCGGCGCGATGTCTTGCGCAGCGCCGTACTCGGTCCGTACTCGGCGCGCAGCGGTGTCTCGCGATGCCGTCGCGTCGTTTTGTACGACCGGCTCGGTCGGTGACTGCTCGCCGTCATTCAACGCCAGGGCGATGCCACCGGCGCAGACGGCGACGCCCGCAGCGGCGATCAGGGCAAATCCCAGCGACCTCTTCATGGCTTCCTCCTCGGGTGGCTCACTCCGAGTCCGTTGCCGGGCGCTGTGGCGTCACGGACGTCCGGTCAGTTACCCAGCCCGTCGGGGTCCGGAAAGCGCGCATGGAGGTGGTCGTCGTGGTTAGGCCAGCGCACGACCACGCCCTTTGGCCCGCTCAGATTCAAGTTGGGACCGATCAGGACGAGGCTGGCTCCACGCGCGACGAGCCGATCGACGAGATCTTGGGTGAGCTCGGCGTCGTAGTCGCCTGCATGAGCTCCCCGCTCGGTCCTGTCGGAGCGCACCAAACGAATGTCGACATCCAGGCCGTTCTGGTGGGAGAGATGGCCGATGCCCGGACCGCCAAAGTACCCACCCTCCGTGCGGGAGAGGTCTCCTACGCCGAGCCGCGGTGCTTGCGGATGTGTCCGGGCCCACCAGCGCCCGAGCAAGATGATCTCCCTGACAAGCGTTGCGGTGCCCCATTGGCGGTTGGCGCCACCGGGCTGACGCTGGACCGCCGGGTCATAGGTGTAGAAGCCTTCGCCCGTGAGGGGGAGCTGCACTCCGCGAATCAGGCGACCGTTGTTGGGTGTGCCTGAAGCGACGCTCTCTCTCCACACCACCCGCTCCGTGGCATCGGGTGGTCGGGCGCGCCGCGGCGCCTGCGGGACCGTGGCCGGTCCGGACTGCTGGATCGGCGCTTCGACGGCAAGGGCGCTGCTGGCCCCGCTTCGGTCGTCGAGCGCGGCAAGAGGGAGCAAGCTGACCATGATCCCGAGCACCCCGAGCCAGGCATAGCGTGGACGTTTGCTGCGCTTACTGGGCGGCCTGACCGACGCGGCGCAGGCCGGGCAGCACTGAGCGGCGGCCTTGCGGCGGGCGCGGGCGCCGCGGACATCCGCGGAAACGTGCTGTGTGCAGGCGTCC
>CAMYIK010000004.1 GCA_947258365.1 uncultured Thermoleophilia bacterium
CTGGCCCTGCTGATCGCCTTCAACTCGACGTCGATCTCCACCGACGAGCGGGTACGCGAGCACGCCACCATGTTCGCCTTCGGAGTCCCCGTGAGGTCGGTCATCACCATCAACGTGATCGAGAACGCCATCGTCGGCGCCGTTGCGACGCTCGTCGGGCTCGGCGCCGGGCTGCTCGTCACGGACTGGGTGATGACCAATCAGCTCCGTGAGGTCTTGCCGGATCTCGAAGCGGTTGCGGACCTCTCGCCACTGTCGATCGGACTCGCGGCCGGCGCCGGCGTCCTCGCCGTTGCGGTCGCCCCCATCCTCACCATTCGTCGGCTACGGCGCCTCGATCTCCCGTCCTCGCTCAGGGTGGTCGAATAGCTGACGCCACACCGACACGCCGCGGTCTAGTCGGGTCGAAGAAGATCACGAAACTGCTGGGCGTTTCGTAGCGCGTAGTCCTTGGCGTTGTTGTTGAAGACGACCGCGACCTCCTGGGCTTGCCGGGCGAGCTCCAGAGCCGGATCGAGCCAGCCGGCGATCTCCTCCTGGGAGTAGGCATAGTCGTACTTCTCCGCCACGGACTTCCCGGATTTCCATGTGTGCTTGTTGCGTCCGTGGAGCCGGATGTAGCCGAGCGCCGGCGAAGTGCACTCAAGAACCGTTGGCAACGCGTTGGCGGCCTCGATGTCCGGGGCATCGACTGCAACCCAGGCGGCGTCACGCTCCCCGAGCAACTCCAGGGTTGGCGCGAGCTGGTCGGGCTGGATCCATGATCGGTGGCGCGGCTCAAAGGCAACGCGAGCGGGCGCGAAGCGATCGATGATGCGTGCGACCTCGCGGCGCTGAGCGTCACCGGCAACCACGAAGGGGGGCAACTGAAGCAGGATGGCGCCCAGCTTGTCGCCGAGACTGCTCGCGGCCTCCAGCAGGGAATCGATCACGGCGTCCCGGAGCTCACGGCTTGGTCGGCGGATTCGCCCACGTGCATCGAGGGTCGCCGGAAGCCCCCTCAGAGGCGCGGGCAAACGACCGGGATCACATGGGTGACCGGAGACGACCCGGTGGGCTTTCACGTGGAACCGGAAGCCTTCTGGGGTGCGCCGATTCCAGTTCTCGACGGTCTGGATGTTGGGAAGCGCATAGAAGCTCGCGTTCACCTCGACCATGTCGAGGTGCTCGGCGTAGTAGCGCAGACGCGCGGCGGAGTCGTTCTTCACCTCGTCCGGATACCATCCCTCCTTGATGAACTCGGGATCGGTCCATGAAGCGGTGCCCACGCGCACGCGCCCGTGGCGTGTTTCGCCTCCATCGCTCACCCGTCAAGCCAAGCAGACGCGTGTCTGCCGCGCGTGAGGCACCGAGAGTCAGCCCCTCTTGGCTGCCGGGCGGGCTCGTGAGGAGTGGCGCTCGGCTATGCTCGAATGAGTGGCTCGTCGGATAGCCACCCAGTCGGTGAGGGAGGTGGGGTTTCGTGAGTGTGCACGTCGGAATCGACCATCTCCCCCGCGCTTAGGCAGCCGCCCTCAGAGGAGGTCGTATGGCTACGCGCAGCCCTACGACTCCGAGGTTCCACCTTGTCCGACACATCTTCGGGTCGCTCCGCGACCCCACCGCCCATCGACCACATTCTCACATCTCTCGGTTGGACCGGACGATGGCAGGCGCTCGTGGCCGAGGCGCTCGATGGCACACCCGGCCGACTCGTGCGGCACGACGGCCACGCGGCGTTGGTGTGGAGCCAAGACGCCGTAACGAGTCTTCCCATTCGCCCCTCGGTCCCCGACCTGGCGGTTGGCGACTGGGTCATCGTCGCCGACGGCCGGATCGTCGACCTTCTTCCCCGCTCTTCACTGCTCCAGCGACGCGACCCCTCCACAGGCCTCGGTCAGCCCATTGCGGCCAACGTCGACATCGTCGGGATCGTCTGCGGACTGGATCGACCGGTCCGCACCGGGCGCATCAGTCGCTTCGTCGCCCTTGCATGGCACGCAGGAGCATCACCCCTTGTCATTCTCACCAAGGCCGACCTCCAGGCGGACCTCGGCGCGATCGAAGACGAGATCCTCGCCTCGGCCCCGGGATGCGAGGTGATCAGCGTCTCCGCGCAGGAGGCGACGGGCCTCGCCGACCTGCTGGAGCGCTGCTCGGGAAAGACCCTGGTACTCGTCGGCGAATCGGGCGCAGGAAAGTCGACTCTTGTCAACGCCCTCGTGGGGCGAATGGATGCGGCGACCGGGTCCGTGCGCGCGGGCGATCACAAGGGCCGGCATACGACCACGTCCCGGCAGCTCTACGTCCTGCCGAACGACTGCCGCTTGATCGACACGCCGGGCATGAGAGAGGTTGGACTCGCCACCGACGCGGAGACCATCGAGCAGGGATTCGATGACATCGCGGTCCTCGCGGAGAACTGCCGGTTTCGCGACTGCGAACACGACGCGGAGCCAGGATGCGCGGTGAGGGCGGCGATAGAGCTCGGCGATCTCCCGGAGTCACGCCTACGTCGCTGGGCGGAGTTTCGTGAGGAGGCGCGGGGCGCGGAACTCCGTGCTGACGTGGCCGCTCGGCGCAAAGAGGATCGGCGCAAAGGCAGGATCGTTCACGAGGCGCAACGCCTCAAGCGCGGAAGGCGGACTCGCTAGGGCGAGACGGGGCCGGAGGACCGAGGAGCGGCGCTCAGCCGTTCGGTGCTCCACCCAGGTGCTCTCACGGAGGACCACCAGGGCGCCGTTTCCCGAGTGGAGATCACGCCACCCGAGCGCGATCCGGGTTCTTGATATCGACCCCGCCGAAGATCGATACACCGTCGATCACAATCGTCCGGTCGATGTCATCATCGCGGGGCTCATACTCGGTCTCATCGGCGACGCCACCCATGATCGGCGTCACTCTGAGCTCCACCTTCCAATCTCGGGGAACGGTGATGTCGGTACCGGCGAAGACGTTGAGTGTGCCCACCGATGCGCCCTTCGCACCCAGCGTCGCTTCGCTGAGATCGAGCGACGTTCCCGCGAAGACCGACGTAAGCGAGGCTGCTTCGAATGGATCGGCGCGGCTTACGAGCTCCCGCCCACCGAAGGCGACGAAGGAGTCGAGTGAACTCGGCGTGTGCGAGATGACCTTGCGGTCACGAAGCGCGGACCGAATGACGACGCCGCCGATCACGATCAAGATCACCGCCAGGATCACGATTGCGGGCGATGCGCCGAACAGATCGGCCGTGCTCCCGAGCAGTACCACTCCGATCGTGGCGACGATGAGGGGGCCAATGAACTCGCGAGGACGACTGAGCCACTGCAGCGCCGCAAGCCAGACAAGCGCCAGCGGCCACCAGTCGCCGATCAGCTGCTCGGCGTCGAGTACATCGGCCTGGCCGAGGATGATGATCGCGCCGAGCGCGACGAGCAGCGTCCCGACACCGAGGAATGACAGTCTCATTCTGCGCCTCTGAGTTCAGAGTTGTGATCGCGCGACTCGCGAGGGCCCTGGTCCAGACGGAATGGCGGGTACTCGTCAGTCATGAGTGAGACGTAGGCCTGCACCCTAAAGACCCAGCGATTGAGTCCCATGACGAAGTCGAAGATGCCTCGGGGATAGCGACCGGTGAACAGCAGGGCCGCGCCGGCGATGATCACCAAGACGAAGACCAGGCTCGTGGGTCCCCCCCAAAACGGGCCCTGGGGCGAGTCCGGGATCGAACCGACCGACCAGACTGCGGGCCACTGCAGCCCTCCGCCGACGACCCCCAGCACGAGATAGTGAGGTATCGCGAGCAACCACCACTTGATGAGTACCAGGCCCCGCGAAAGTCGGTCGGGATAGGCAACGTCGAAGTCCGCGGGATAGTCCGCCTTCTGCAGGGTGAAGGGCGGGTACTCGTCCGTGCCGATGGCCGACGTGGCGTAGAAAGCGACCCGCCAGGTCCAGCGCATCACTCCGACGTTGAAGTCAAAGAGTCCCCGTGGGTATCGCCCCGTGAACAGAATCGCGAAGAACGCGATGACCGTCACCACCCAGAAAGCAACCCAGAGCACGATCAGGATCAGGAAGTGCGGTATTGCCAAGAGCCACTTCACGAGCCAGAGGCCTCGGCTCAGCCCCTTGTCGAGTGTTCCCTCCAACCTGGCCGGATAGGGGCCCTCCTCGAGAGCGGATGTGCGGGGCGCGGCAGTGTCGCGTGAAGGCGCGCCGAGGCCTCGCACCCCGAAGACGACCAGGGCAAGGCTCGCAAGCAGCAGTACCGTGCCCAGGCCGAGCAGCACCAGAGTGCCGGTCAAAAGCAGCTTCGTCTTGACGCCCACCTCGACCCGCTGATCCACACCCAAGGAGCCATCGGCGTTCATGAGGACCAGGGCCCAGCGGCCTTGTTCCACCTCCCACTCGAGAACTTGCTCCCCTCCGCCGGACGCCTGGACCTCCCAGAACGTTTGCTCACCTGGAGGGGCCGGGGTCCGCTGCCCTTGGCGGAAGGTCGTCTCATACTCGAACGGATCGAACTCAACGTCCTCGATCTCTTCGTGCACGACGCCCGACAGATAGCGATCGACATCCTGTTCCCGACCGATGCCGATGAAGACCGGTGCGTCTCCGGAGCCCGAACTGCCGCTGACCCGGATCGTTGCGAGATCCAGATCCCAAATCGGATTGTCGGGCTCGAGGTCGCTTCCGAGATCGATTTCCTCCGCGGTGAGCGCGTGGGTCGTGGAGACGATGCGCTCCCGCGGTGTCGTCAGAAAGCCGTCGTCATCTCGCTCGACGACGTAGAGAAAACTCAGCAGGATGCCGAGAGCAATCAGAATCGCGCCGAGAAACGCAAGAAGGCCCCCGGCCGCGAGCGCGACCACGTGGAGCGCGTGGGTCTGCCTGCTGCCTGTCTCTGGCTCTGACACCGCGCCTCCCTCGTGCTTTCGGATGAGGCTAAGGGCACTCCGGCCCATACGGCCTCCGCACAACGCCACGACGCGAGCGCGGTTTGGCCACAGCCGGTGGGCGCTGATCACCTGCCATGAGGTGAAGCCGAAACATCGAGTTCCGCTGCAGACAGGCCCACAGGATGGTGACAAGCTGCTCGAAGCCGTCGAGCGTCGCGGATGCCTACCGTTCGTGCAGGACCGGCACCGCGCCACGTCCGAAGAACGATCCCGGGATGGTGATTGCTTGGACTCCTGAGCGAGTCCCGTGGGAAACGACGAGCCGGCGCTCAGACCCAGTTGTTCTCGCCGCATTGGCCGAGGAAAGGTCGCTTAGCAGGGCCTTTATCGCCACTATCGCCATCGGCGACGCATTCCGACGCACGGCGACGCGCTCGAGAACCAAGAGCGGCGAGAGATCATCGCGGCGCCTTCGCCCGGCCAGTCGGGGATTGCGGCGAGGCAACTCGACGTCCCTGCCAGCGCCTCGGCGCTACCTTCGGTCGACCCCCTGAGCGACGGGGAAGATCACCGGTCCCGCGGCGGAGCCGGCTCACGGCAGACCGCGCCGGATCGTGGCGGGAACGTGAGCTCGACCGCGACCGACCCACCCGCGCCCGATGCGTCGGTCAGCGCCCGGCCAGCGCCAGGCGGTTCCGGCCGGCGTTCTTCGCGTTGTACATCGCTGCGTCGCTTTGGCGGATGAGGTCCTCCATGTCGGTCACGTCGACCGACGGGAACGAGGCGGCGCCGAGGCTGATGGTGACTCGGATCTCCGCCGCGCCTTCGGCGACTGCGATCGACTCGACCACCCGCCGGATCCGTTCGCCGAGATTGCGGACGTCGTCCTCGCCGGCCCCCGGGAGCACCGCGAGGAACTCCTCGCCACCGTATCGCATGAGGGTGTCGCCCTCGCGCAGCACGCCCTTGACGCCGTCGGCAACGGCCTTCAGCACACGGTCGCCGGCATCGTGGCCGTATGTGTCGTTGACGGCCTTGAAGTGATCGATGTCGAATAGCACCACGCCTAGCGGCTCCTGCGATCGAATCGTTCGGCTGAACTCCTGGCTGAGACGCTCGAGACCGAAGCGTCGATTGTAGAGGCCGGTGAGCGGGTCGATCGCCGCCACTTGTTGGAGACGCTCGTGCGCCAAGGCGTTGTTCAACGCAACGGCGAAGTTCGGGAGCAGCTGCTCGATCAGCTGTTGCGCCTCGTCGGTTGTCGGCTCGGTCGAGGCGAACAGCACGACGCCGACCGGTACAAGTCGGATGTGGAGCGGGTACGCCACGACCGAGCGCGGCCTGAACGCGACGAATCCACCGTCGAGGCGGACATCGTCGGGAAGATCGATGGCGACCGTGTCCAGGGTGCGATACGACTGCTCCACCAGTGCAGTGCCGGCTAGCTCAGAGGGGTGGTCGACGCCGTTCGAGGCCAGCGTCACCAGCTCACCGTCGCGCACGATGCAGAGTGCAGACGCCGTATACCCGCCCGCGGCGGCGAGATCGGCAAGAGCCGCCTCAACGAGCGGCGAGATCTCGATGTGCGAGGAGAGCGTTGTCGCGAAGCGACGCGCCGAACCCGTCTGGCGATGCGACGCGGCGAGCGCTTCGACCAGTCGGTTGAACGAGGTCGCTGCGGCCCCGATCTCGTCCTCGGAATCGACCGGAATCGAACACCGCTCCGGCGTGCACTCGTCGGCATTCTCGATGAGGCTGGCGCGGCGAAGCGTTAACTCGACGTTCGACATCTTCGCACGCATGAACTGCAACCGCGATCTTACGACCGCCCGCGAGAGAAACTGGTTGGTCACACCGACCATGAGGCCCGCGCCGATGGTCGCCACGAAGAAGCGGGGGGTCAACACGTATTCGGCCGGGACGCCGAGCGCCACGACGAAGAACGGGAACGCGACGCCCATCGCGAGGCCGAGTCCCGACATCCAGATCGCCAGGTCGGTGAATACTCGCTTCGTCAGCCGGGGGAGCGGGTGGCGGAACTCGGTCGGCGAGACCGACGGATCTTCTGGACCCGCCCTGCGAGGGGCCGGTCGAGCGGCGTTGTCGGACATAGCAATCTCATCGGCGCGTGGAGGGTCCGTCATGAGTGAATGAGTGGGCCGCGCCGTCGCTCGACAGTTCAGGACTCATGGTTGTATCGGGAGCAGGACGCGGCAGGGCTCCCACGCACGGGATGGCACGCGCTCAGGCGCTCGGCGCTGCTGCTGCCCGAGGTAACGGCGCTCTCGCCGATTGACCAACGCGACTTCGCGCGGCACCGGAACGTCGACGAGACCTTCAACGCCTACCAGCGCCAAGCCCCGGAGGCGACGGCGCGACGGCTGGTCGAGGCGCTGGGGTAGGACCGACGCACGGGCGACGCATCGTTACCACACGCGACGACACAGCGGAAACCGGCATAAAGTGGCAGGAAACCCGCTATTAGCTGGGGGGAAGCTGTCCGGTGCCGCACGCGACGACACGCGGCAGTACGGTCAAATTAGACCCAGTTGTTCTCGCGGGCGACCAGCAGGGCCTGAGCCTGTCCGCTGACCTTGAGCTTTCGGTAGACGTGGTGCAGGTGGTTGTGGATCGTCGATGGCGAGCAGCCGAGGCGATGGGCGACCTGCTTGGCCGTCTCACCTTCGGCGAGCAGCCGCAGTACCTGAACTTCACGATCAGTGAGTCCGGGCGGGCGACGAGGTCCCTCCCCGGGACCGCCGCCGACGATGAGCTGCTCGAAGGCGCTCACCGGCAAGCCGCTTGCCTCTACCCCACTTCGGGCGACGCGCATGTTGTCGCCGTCACCGGAGGACGCCCGCACGAGGAGGTTGCCGAGCCAGACGCTGCGCTCGACGACGCCCTCAGGCGGAGAGGGAGCGTGGTGGCTCGAGATCGCCTTTACGACCTGATCGGGAAAGCCCCAACGCTCGCCGAGCCACGCACCGACGCGAGCGTGATCGACACCGAATACCTCGCGCTCGCCGCCGTTCGCGCGCTCGAGCTGAGTCGGGTCGACAGCGTCGGCGATGGATGCCAGGACGATCTTGCCGAAGTCATGCAGCGCGCCACCAAGCGAGGCGACATCCGCGAGTGCCCCTGCGCCGAGGGAGCGCGCGGCGCGCTCACTCATGTCGGCGACGTCGCCTGCGTGGCGAAGGAAACTCGCCTTGGTGGTGTTATAGAAGCCCATGGACGTGCCGGTGAGACGATACGTCTTGCGGCTGGTCAGCAGGGTTGCGATACCGCGATGGCCTGCGCGATCGATGGCGTCCTCGATCGAGCTGATCGCACCGCCGCGCTCACTGGCCCCAAGACGGAGCACGAGCGCGGTGATCTCCGGACTGCGCGCAACGCGAGCCGCAAGGCTGCGGCTGGTTACCGTCGAGCTCTCGAGGACCTCCAGGATTCCGCTCGCGACGACCGCCGGCACGGCCAGCGACTCGGCGTGGTCGAGAATGGCCTGCGCCCGAGGAACCCGTGCGGTGCCAGAGCGCCGGTTCTGTGCTGCCGTTGTGGGGGTATGACGTGCCCGGGAGCTCATTGCTGCCGCTCCGGACTGTCGAGATAACCGTCGTCGGCGAGCGAACTGAGCGCATCGACGACCTCGGTGGTGAACTGGCTGCCGGCGCACTCCTGCAGCTCCGCGATAGCGGCATCCACGGGAATCGCGTTGCGGTATGGGCGGTCGGCGGTGAGCTCGTCAAAAGCCTCCGCGACGCCGATGATCTGAGCCTCGATGGGAATGTGCTCGCCTTCCAAATTGTCCGGGTAGCCGGTTCCGTCGGCCCGCTCGTGGTGGTGGCGGATCCAGAGGCGAACGTCGTTGAAGGGTGTGCCCGCCAATAGCTGGGCACCTATGTCCGGGTGCTCGCGCACCTCGTCCTGGGCGGCGACCTCGAGCTCGTCGGGAGAGCCGAGGGTCTCCTCGCTCATGGAGATCTGCCCAATGTCGTGAAGCATTGCCGCGACGTAGACGCGCTCGGCACGGTCGCGCTCGAGGCCCATTCGGCCGGCGAGTTGCCGTGCGATTCGTGCCACGCGCATCGCGTGCCCGTTAGCGCCACGACGGCCGTCTACCGCGTCCGCGAGCATGCGGAGCGATTCGGCGATAGCGTCGTTGCGCTCGAGGTCCTCGGCGACCTCGTCTTCGAGAGACGCGGCGATCTCTCGCTCATATACGAAGGTGCGATCCGTGCCGTCGGCTCGGGCCCATCCGAGGGCCTTGGAAGCGGCTTCGCGCAGCTCCTTTGCGGAACCCGCGCGAGCGGGGAACGTGGCGGCGCCCACCGAAACTGTGGTGGCTACGCCGAAGGCGTCGGACTCCCGTGCCTTGGCGCGGAGTCGATCGGCGATCAAGACCGCGTCCATGGTTTCGACGTCAGCGAGGATTACACCGATCTCGTCTTCGGCGATGCGGCACGGCACATCCCCGACTCGTAGGTCGGAGCCCGCGATTCGGGCGAGCTCGATCAGATCCTTGTCCAGCTGCTCGCTGGGAACGTCGAGGCCCATGACCAGGACGCTCACGGAGCGAAGGTGTCGCTCGGCTTGTGCGGTCTCCTGAGACAGACGCTCCTCGAAGTACGAGATGCCCGGCATGCCCGTCGCCGGATCGACCAGATCGCGCCGCTCGGCGTTCTCGCTGGCGCCGGTCTGAAGTCGTGGCGCGATCGATACGCCGAAGTCCGTCAGAGCGGAGGTTTCCGCGCCGCCGAAGTCTTCGATGCTCGCCGAGAGGACCATCAGTGTCGCCTCGCCGGCCTCGGCACCGAGACCGATGGCGGCAACCGCGCCGAGCCCCTGGCGGGCCAATGGACCGTCGGCGACCGCTCCGCTCCACATCTCGCCGAGGGCGAGCGGCGGAGCCGCTTGAGGCAGCAACGTGTGCAGTTCGTCGTCGCTGATCTTGTAGAGGCCGTCGTGCCACATACGTGCGGACGGCGGCTGGCCGCTGACGAGGACGCCCGCGCTGCCATGAAGCAGGCGCCGAGCCTGGGTCACGATGCGCGTTGCGACGGTTTCGAGATCTGCCGGCGGACCCACCTGAGCGATGGCTGACGCAACGCTGGTGCGCCATGCCTGCTGCTCGGCGAGTGCGTGCTCCAGCTCCGAGGCGCGTAGGCCTAGGGCAAGGCGATCGGCAAAGCTCTCGAGATCTTCGTAACCGAACTCACCGCCCCAAAGGGCGATTGAGCCGAACTCGCGATCGCCGATCCGAAGATCGACCATCCATGGGTTCTGGATCGGTCGAGCACCAGACCCGAAGCTCAGGCCGTGCTCGGTCGCTCCGCGCCAGTCAAGTTCACCGTGAGAAGCACCAGTGAGCTCGCGCAGAGAATCAAGGGTCGCCACAGCAGCTTGTGCTGGACTCCCTTGAACTGCCGCCTGGCCGGCCGTCCGAAGATGGCCAAGCACGAGCGACATATCCCGCTTCCCTGCGGACATGTGACCTCCGTGTCGTACTGCGCTGGTCTCCTATCGGCCGTCGAGGGCAAAAGCTGAAGTCCTGCCCGCGACCTTTACTTTCCGGCTGACCGCCTCCGCAGCTCTCGCTCGAGACGCTCGAGCTCATCAGGGCTGGTCACACCCACTCCGGCCTCCACCGGCCGATTGCGCCGCCGCCAGCTGCGCACAAGGAACGGGATCAGCGCGAGGCCCATGAGCACGGCACCAAGCGGCACCAGCCAGGCCAACAAATCGAAGCCTTCCTTGGGAGGCACCGCCAGCACACTCGGACCGAACTCCACGACCAGTGCATCGATGATCTCCTGCTTGGAATCACCTTCCGCGATGCGATCGGCGATGAACTCCTTCATGTCCAGCGCCACCGGGGCCTCAGACACGTTGAGCGGTGTGCTGCAGGTGGGGCACTTCACCTCTTTGGCTACTTCACCGACCGTCACCCCCATGGCGGCGGCCGGAAGTGCCAACACGAGCGCGGCGACGATGAGCAAAAGCCATCTCACAGCACGGCCTCGATCGCCTCGGCAAGCTGCTCTTCGCTCGTGACTGGCCCGACCCGGAGGGCAGCGACGCGCCCCTGCTTGTCGATCACGAAGGTCTCAGGCACGCCCGTCACCTCGAAATCGCGCATCGTGGAGTCATCGCCGTCGCGTACCGATGGATAGGTCAGGCCGAATTCCTCGTCGAACTCCTTCGCCTTGCCGGTCAGGTCTTGGACATCGACCCCCAGCACCAGCAGCCCGCGGTCCTGATACCGCGACCATAGGCGCTCGAGTACCGGCGCCTCGGTACGGCATGGCACACACCACGAAGCCCAGAAGTTGAGCACGATCGGCGTGCCGCGTAGGTCGGAAAGTCGCACCGACTCACCTTCCTTGATGGGACCACCACCCACGAGCACGGGAAGCTCCAGGTCCGGGGAGAGCGGCCGCTCATCGGCCGATACGGCGCGCGCGATGGAGTTGCCGCGCTCCTGGTTGAGCAGCCCGATCGTCATCAACGCGAGCAGGGCAACAACGCCCAAGCCCGCAGCAATAGCGCCAATCAAGCGTCCGCGGCCGGTGCCTTCGTCGATCTCGAGGTCGTCATCCACCCGCAGGTGATGCTACCCCGATGCCCGCCTCTGGCGAGGCAAACCTGTGACCTCAGGGACGAACGGTCCTGAAGGTCCACGAACGTCGGGCGAGCAGGCCGTCCTTGTCACGAACGATGACGCGCACACGATGTTTGCCTTGAGGCAGATTGACCACGGCGCGAAGCCGACCGCGGCGCAGTCTCGATGAGACTCGGCTGCCGTTGACGAGAATCTGCGCCCGTCGGTTCACCAGGGGCGCGTCGTCGGTGACGGGAACGCTGATCGTGACCCGGCCTCGGGAGAGCTTGAATGACCCCGGCTTTGGCAGCGCCTTGGCAAGCGCGACCGTCGGGCGAGCGTTCACGACCTGGAAGCGCCACTGCCTGATCGCGGCCTGCCCTGCCGGATCGGTGACCTTCAGGATCGCGCGATGCCGGCCGACCTTGAGGCGGGTCGAGAAACGCACGATGCCCTTGCTGATCGTCGGGCGACGGCGCTGCACCTTGCCATCGACGACCAGACGGTATGCGGCGGGCGCGAGTGCGTCATCGTCGACCACTCGGGCCGTGAGTACGACCTTGCGCCCCCGCACCACGCGGTCCGGTCGTGGCCGGACGGCGGCGATGATCGGAGAGCTATCCGGCGGACCAAATGGCGCGTAGGTCGCAAACCGATTGTCCGCCCCCGAGGCGATCTGGGCATCGGCGAGGGTGACGTCCAGAGTGCTTCCGGTCCCGATGGGCGTCGTGGTCTGAGCCTGCCATGCACCGGCATTGCCCGGTCGGTCGTCCTCATAGACGGCCAGACCAGATCGGCGAAGTCCGGAGAGCTCACCGCCGCCGAGGCGATAGCGCAGGGTCAGCGCACTCGCCGCTCCCGCCCCAGTGTCCTTCACACGAACGAATCGACCCGTCGAGCGCAGGGTGGCGGGCACCGCCGTGAGCCCGGCCCGTTGGGCAGCGGTCGCGGAGGACACGACCACGCCTACCGGGTCACCAGGAAGGTCCACCGGCGTGTCGAGGAACGTCAATCCCGTGAATTGCCCACCCGTACGTGCGTGGGGAGAAAAGCGAATGTCGCCGCGCCGATTGGTTCCGTTGAAGCGCGTGTCTGAAATCCGGAAGGCGCCGCCTCGCCCCACCGTTACACCGAAGCCGCGATTGCCGGCGACCTGTGAGCCGATGAGGGCATGGCCCGTGCCGCGCGCAACGGCGAGACCGGAGCCGCGGTTCCGCGTCAGAACGCTGGAGCTGACCGTCGTGCCGAGAGACGTCTCGTGGTCGTTCTCAATGCCGTGTCCGGCGTTACCTTCCGAGGAGAGACCGAACACGCTGAGACGATCGACGTCGCTCACCACGTCCAGGCCGTCATCACCGTTGCGCAGCACCGCGCCGCCCTCGACGCGATACGGACCGGTTCCCGCCAAACGGTTCAGCCGAATTCCGTCACCCTTGGCACCGGTGACCAGTGCCCGGTTGACCAGGACGCCACGAACTCGGTCGACGCTGATTCCCGCTCCACCGGCGCCCGTAACGACGACACGTCGCAGTTCGATGTTGCCCGCGTTTGCACGTGGGCCCACCTGAATTCCCACGCCGCTCGGGCGCAGACAGCGAAGCCCCTGAACCAGAACGCCGCCCCGCAATACGTCAATACAGCCGCCGCTGGTGTTGTTGGTGCCACCCGTGCCGGAGATCGTTACCGTCGCTCCACGGGCAGGACGGATGGTGAGGTTGGGCTCGAGCACCGAAAAGTCGCCGTAGCTGCCGGAGCCGATCATGATCGACCAGCGCTTGACGTCGCTGCGTCGCCGCAGTGAGCCGGTACGAGCTCGCCTCTCGGCGACCTGAATCGCGTCAGGCCCCTTGATCACCGCGCCGATGCGTTGGTTCTGGGCGTTGCGGAGCTCTACTTCGCCAGCGCTGGGCGCGGCGATTGCTGGAGTTGCCATAGCCCCGAGCACAGCAGCGCCGAGGGCCAGAGGGAGGAGGCGGGCCGTCATGCCTCCCTTTTCTCTGACGCGCCGAGAAGGCGCAACAGCCGCGGACGGTGTCCGAACACTTCTCTTAGACGGCTTGGGTGGCTCCCCAAACCTGTCGGACGCGCAGTCCGGGTTTCAGCGGCCGCCGTTCATCAACGCGTCGACCGCCACCGACGTGTCCTCAGAATCCATGAGGGCCTCACCAACGAGAACGGCATCAACGCCGGCGTCTTGCAGTTGCCGAATGTCGTCGTGGCTCGTGATGCCGGACTCAGCGACCACCACCGTGCCCGCGGGTACGTCGGCGAGGAGCTTGAAGGTCGTCGAGAGATCGACCTCGAGCGTGTGAAGGTTGCGATTGTTGACCCCGATGACCTCGGCGCCGGCCTCGATCGCGGTCTCGACCTCTTTTTCGTCGTGGGTCTCGACGAGCGTGTCCAAACCGAGCTCGGCCGCGGCGGCCATGAGCTCCGAGAGCCGATCGAGACCAAGTCCCGCGACGATCAGCAACGCGGCATCGGCACCCGCTACCCGTGCTTCGAGCAACTGGTACGGGTCGACGATGAAGTCTTTTCGCAGCAGCGGAAGATCAACCGCCGCACGAGCCGCGACGAGGTCCTCGAGGCTCCCTCCGAAGTATCGGTGCTCGGTAAGCACCGAACAGGCGCGCGCGCCGGCCTGCTCGTACGCGGTCACGATCCGCTCGACGCTTGCATCGGGACGAATCGCGCCGCGCGACGGACTTGCGCGCTTCATCTCCGCGATCAGGGAGACGCCTTCGGCGACGAGCGCCTCAGAGAACGGTCGCCCTACGGGCGTGGGACCGAGCTTCTCCTCCAACGCTGAGGCTGGGGTAAGACGCTTCGTCGCCTCGAGGTCGGCTTCGATCTCGGAGATCACCGTGTCGAGAAACGTGCCCATCTAGCTTGCTGACGCCAATCGTTGCGTGGCAGCGACATACGCCTCGAGGCGCTCCTTTGCGGCGCCGGAGTCGATGCTCTGCCTCGCGGTAGACACCCCAGCGGTCATGTCAGCCGCGAGGCCGGTGACCCGAAGCGCCGCAGCCGCGTTCAAGATCACGATGTCGCGCGCCGCTCCCGCCGCGCCACTCAAGACGGTGAGCGTGATCGCCGCGTTGTCCTCCGGCTCGCCACCCGCGAGCTCTTCGTCCGTCGGAGACGAGAAACCGAGCTCCGCGGGGTCGATTTCCTCCCGCACGACCCGACCGTTCTCAATTATCGCCACGTCGTTGACAGCGCTCGTAGAAAGCTCGTCGGTGGCGTCGCGACCATGTACCACCATGCCTCGCTCACAGCCGAGAGCCACCAGCGCTTCGGCAATCCGGTCGAGGTAGTTCGGATCGGAAACCCCGATCAGTTGGCGCTTGGCGCCGGCAGGATTGGTGAGCGGCCCGAGCAGGTTGAAGATCGTCCGCACCCCAAGCGCCTTGCGCACAGGGACGATGTGCTTGAACGCCGGATGGTGAAGTGGCGCGAACATGAAGCAGAAGCCCGACTCTGCAAGACACTGCGCAACCGCGTCCGAGTCGAGATCGATCCTGGCGCCCAGCGCTTCGAGAACGTCTGCGCTTCCGCTTCTGCTGGTCGCCGAACGATTGCCGTGCTTGGTGACCGGCACTCCGGCTCCTGCCACGACGAACGCCGTCGTGGTGGAGATGTTGAACGTGCTGCGGCCGCCGCCGGTTCCGCAGGTATCGATCGCGTCTGACACCGCGGCGCTCACCGGTTCGGCCTTGGCCCGGATCACCGAGGCGAGACCCGCCAACTCCTCCGCGGTCTCCCCCTTCGCCCGCAGTGCAATGAGGAAGCCCGCCGTCTGCGCCTCACCAGCCTCGCCGGCCATGATGACCTCGAGCGCCTCGGCCGCACCGTCGCGCCCGAGATCCTCCCCGGCAAGGAGGGTATCGATCGAGGCGGAGATGACGGAGCTCGGCATGAACGACCCTCAGGCGGCCATGGCCAAGAAGTTTGCCAGCAGGCTCATGCCGGCGGTCGTCAAGATCGACTCGGGGTGGAACTGAACACCCTCGATCGGCAGTTCCCGATGCCGGACGCCCATTACGGTGTCGCCGTCACACCACGCGGTCAGCTCGAGTTCGTCCGGTAGCTCGCCCTCCACGATCAGCGAGTGGTAGCGCGTCGCGACCATCGGATTGTCTATCCCGGCGAAGATGGTCTTGCCGTCGTGTTCGACCTGACTGGTCTTGCCGTGGACGGGCTCATCCCCGCGGGAGATCGTCGCGCCGAATGCCGCGCCTATCGCCTGATGGCCAAGGCACACGCCGAGAATCGGGATCTTGCCGGCGAAGTGGCGGATTGCGTCGACAGAAATGCCTGCTTCTGCAGGCGTTTTCGGGCCAGGAGAGATGATGAGGTGGCTCAGTGACTCCGCTTCGAGCTCCTTAGGCGTCACCGCGTCGTGTCGATGCACGATCACCTCGGCACCCAGCTCACCGACGTACTGCACCAGGTTGTAGGTGAAGCTGTCGTAGTTGTCGACGATCGCGACCCGCGCCATAGGGACTAGTGCCTACCAGTCGGGCTGGCGGGCCGCTACCTCGATCGCTCGAAATAGGGCCGCAGCCTTGTTCTGGGTTTCCTCGTATTCCTTGCTCGGCACGGAGTCGGCGACGATGCCGGCGCCCGCCTGCACGTGGGCGGCGCCATCGGCACAGACGATGGTGCGGATGGTGATGCATGTATCGAGATTGCCGCTGTAGCCCACGTAGCCGACCGCTCCGCCGTACGGGCCGCGCTTCGTGGTCTCGATCTCGTCGATGATCTCCATGGCGCGCACCTTGGGCGCGCCCGACAACGTGCCCGCCGGAAATGCGGCCCTGAGCGCCTCGACCGGCGAGCGCCCATCCGCGAGCGTCCCCTGAACGGTGCTCTCGATGTGCATGACGTGGCTGTAGTGGCGAACGCGCATCAGTTCGCTGACGTTGACGGAGCCGACCTCGCATACGCGGCCAAGGTCGTTACGCCCGAGATCGACGAGCATGACGTGCTCGGCCCGCTCCTTCGGATCTTCAAGCAACTCGCGAGCGAGGGCCTCATCCTCGGCCGGATCGGCGCCACGCCAGCGGGTGCCGGCGATCGGATTCATCTCGACGTTGCGATCCTGGACCTTCACCATCGTCTCGGGTGAACCCCCCACCAGCGCAACGTCTCCGAACTCGAAGTAGAACATGTACGGCGACGGATTGACGGTTCGCAAGCCGCGATAGACCGAAAAAGGCTCGAGCGCGATCGGGGCGCTGAACCGCTGACTCGGAACGACCTGAAACGCATCGCCGGCAAAGATGTACTCCCGGCAGGCCTCGACGCCGCTCTCGAAGTCTTCCCGGCTGACGTTGCTCGAGACCTCGCCGGCCGCCGGCCCCGGACGCCGCGGGCGGGCCGCGGGAATCGGGCCGTCCAACAACGCCTTGAGCTCCCTCAAGCGCTGAACGGTGTCGCCGTAGGCCGCGTCAAGATCTCCGCCGCTCACGTCACACAACGCCACGAGCGTCAACGTCCGCCGAAGATGATCGAAGACCGCGACCGGGCCGGTCAGCACGATCGACAGGTCGTCGATGCCGAGGTCGTCGTTCGGAACATCAGGCAGGCGTTCGATGTGCCGCACCAGGTCATAGCCGAAGAACCCGACCGCGCCGCCCCAGAAGAAGACGTCGTCTTCTGGCGGAGCCACGCGCATCTCGTCGACCAGCCGCTGGACCGCGAGGAAAGGGTCCTCGTCGGAGTGCTCATCAGGCGCCCCCGACCGGCTGATCGTGAGCTGCTGGCCTGTCGCCCGGACAACGGCCTCCGGACTGACGCCCACGATCGAGTAACGGCCGACCTGCTGGGCTTCTTCGACCGACTCCAGCAGGAAGGCCGGCCCTCCGTCGCGCAGCTTCAGAAAGGCGCTGACCGGTGTCTCGCAGTCGGCGATGTAGGTGTGCACCAGCGGAACCCGCCCGTAGCCGGACGCAAGCTCCCGCGCCCGCTCGAGGCCGGGCGAGACCTCCAGGTCCGCCTCCTGCCCGGTAGGCAACCGGATGCTGAGGTCGGTCATTCCGGGGCTCGGCGCCGGGCGAGCTCGCTCGCAACCTCGTCGTAGCTCACGCCCGTGGCCTTCAGTAGCACCGTGAGGTGATAAAGCAGGTCCGCGGCCTCATAGACGATCTGATCGTGCTCATCCCCTTTTGCGGCAAGCACTACCTCAGTCGCCTCCTCCCCCACCTTCTTGCACACCGTGTCGATGCCCTTGGCCAGCAGACGGGCGGTGTAGGAGCTATCGGGATCAGCAGCCTCCGCGCGTTCGGCGATGACGCCTTGAAGATCACCAAGCGCGGCGAACAGCTCCGCGGGCTTGCCCCCGAGGCGCGTGAAAAAGCATGTCGGCTCCCCGGTGTGGCAGGCCACACCGGTTTGGTCGACGCGGACCACCAGTGCGTCGCCGTCGCAGTCCAAGAGAACCTCGCGGACCGCCTGGGTGTTGCCGCTTGTCGCGCCCTTGCACCAGAGCTCTTGCCGTGACCGGCTCCAGAACCATGTCTCGCCACGCTCCAGCGTCATCTGGAGCGATTCGCGATTCATGTACGCCAAGGTAAGCACCCGGCCGTTGGTCGCATCCTGGACAATGGCCGGAACGAGTCCGTCGGAATCGAAGCTGACAGCGTCGAGCAGCGCCTCAGGCGCCATTAGCGCGCAGCCTCGCGCGCCAGTGCTTCCTCGATGATCGAGATCGCGTGTGAGCTACCGACCCGAGTAGCGCCGGCGTTCACCAGCTCCTCGGCCGCCTCTAGCGTGCGAATGCCACCGGACGCCTTGACGCCAACGTTCTCCGAGAGAGCGTCGCGCATGATCTCCACGTGGTGAACGGTCGCCTCTGTGCCGATGCCGGTACAGGTCTTCGCGTAGTCGGCGCCACAGTCGTCGACGATCTTGCACGCCAGGCGGATCAGCTTCTCATCCAGGACGGGCGCTTCGATGATCACCTTGATGATCACGTCGCCGCGTCCGTTGTTCACCGATCGGGAGCGAACACCGTGCACGAGGTGGGCAAGATCGTCACGGACCATGATGAACTGTCCGCTCAACATGGCCGGAACGTTCATCACAACGTCGATCTCGTCAACGCCCTCGGCAATCGCGGCTTCCGCCGCCGCCGCCTTGACCGGTTGTGGGTCGTCGCCATGAGGCAACGCGATGACCGCGCAGCTCTTGACGTCGGCGCCAGCCAGCGCGTCGACCATGTCGGGGATGAACTTCGGCTGAGTGCAGACCGCGGCGAAATGGTGCTCTCGTGCCTGAGTACACGCCTCCACGACCTGCTTCTTGGTCGTGTTCGAGTCGAGCAACGTCAGATCGAGGGTCTTCGCAAGCTCCTCGGCTTTCATCCGCTAGTGCGGCCTATCCCCTGCATTCTGACGAGTATACCCAGAGCGCCAGGCGGCCCATGATGCCGGAGCTACCAGAACTTCAGGCGCTTGCGGAAGGACTCAATACCGCCCTGTCCGGCCAGAAAATCTCCACTGTGCGGGCCCATCTGCCCGGCGCCCTCAAAAGTGCGGATCCGCCGGCCCAGGAGCTCGTGGGCCAAAAGATCACCAAGGCATGGCGCCGCGGCAAGCTGATCGGCATCGACACGGACCACCTGAGCATCGTCATTCACCTGATGAGCGCCGGACGCCTGGGCATCACCGACAGCCAGGCTGCCCGTCCGCCAAGGAACGCCATCTTCGATGTCGGCCTCGCCGATGACCGGCGCCTTCGACTTCGTGAACTCTCCAGCAAGCATCGGGCGACCGTCCACGTCCTCACGCCGGAGGCACTTGGGACGCACGGCCCGCTCGCTCGGCTGGGGCCAGAGCCTCTCGGTCTAGCTCCCGAGGCGTGGAAGGCGGCAATCAGCGAACCCCAGGCACGGCTGCACACCGCGCTGCGCGCGGGCCGGCGAGTAGCGGGCATCGGCCGCTGCTATGCCGACGAAATCATGTGGGCAGCCAAGCTCGCTCCATTCACAAGCACCACACGACTCGACGACGAGCATTGGGTACGGCTTGCAAAAGCCGCCGACATCGTCCTGGGGCAGGCGATCGATCGCGCCCGCGAGCGCATCAGCATCGACCTGCCTAACAAGGAGGCGCGCGTGACCGCCGCCCATGGGCACTACGGCGATCCATGTCTGCGCTGCTCGACGGACCTCGAGCGGGTCTCGTATGTCAGCTACGAGCTCGTCTATTGCCCCCAGTGCCAGACCGGCGGCAAGGTCTACGCCGATCGACGTCGCAGCCGTTTTTTGCGCTGATTTCGCCGTTTTCTTCGCCCGTGCGGCGGTCTGACATGCGGACCTCGTTAGGTCAGGCCTCTCTGACAGGAGTCCGGGGGAACACGGCGAAACTCCTGGGCATGACTACTTCACACCTCCCATCCGAGATCACCGTCTCCGATGCCGCCGAGCGACTTGGCGTCTCCGAGAGAACGGTGTGGCGTTACCTCAAGTCCGACAAGCTCGCAGGCCACACTGTTGGCGATGCCGGGTCACAGCGCACGCTGATCGACCAGGACAGCGTTACGCAAATGGCGTCAAAGCGCGGGCGTGATCCTCAGGCCGCGGCCTTGAGGGCAGAGCGCGATCGCCTCGCGACCGAGCTCGAGCGGATCTCCGCCGAGCGGGACGAGCTTCGCGGCAGGGTCAGCCTGCTGCAGCGCACCGCGAGTCGGCCCAGCAACTCCGTGGCCGAACGGGTCATGGGTCTGATCTTCTTCGCATTGTCGCGGATCCCCTCGCGGGGCCGCTCCTTGCCGGCTCAGTAACCGGCTACTGGAAGATCACCAGCGCGGGCGCCGGGTCGAGCTTTCGTAGCTCGTCCGGCGTCAGTGCGTTGGGCTCCAGGTTGGGGAACAGCTTGATTCCCCACTGCCAAGCGCCGTCCTCAGCCGTAAGGGCCGAGTAGGTCAACCTCTTGTTGGCGGGATCACCCTGCCCATTGATGTCGACGATCAGGCGGACACCCGCGCGTTGGACGATGCCGTGTCGATTGACGATCATCCCCGGCGCGAACTGATGGACGACCATCAGCTTGTCGGGGAGATCGTTCTCCAGGGCAAGCTCTCCGACGAAACGCGACAGCTGGTTGATCGTGCTGGCGGTGATCTCGCCGACCTGCTGGCCCGGGACTCCATCAGGGCCGGTCTTCCACTCGGGATCAAGCGAAACGCCGACGTCCGGCTGATTCAAGAACGGTCTGAGATAGCGGAGCTCGTCGATCCACCGCGCCCGACCGGGGCGAACGTCAAGGATCAGCTGAGCGTCGATGCTCCTCGCCAGATCGAGGTAGGCCTGAATGGTCTCAACGGTTTCGCGTGTGCGATAGAGCCCGTCCGGCCCAGGCTCGTTCGTGGCCCTTACGGCCGTGAGGTGGATGGCGGGCACGATTGCGCCGCGTTCGGCGCCGAAGCTCTGCACGCGTGTCGTCAAATCTGCCTTCACGTCCGCGAGCGCGCCGCCCAACAGTCCGGCACTCGCGTCGCCCGCGGCGCCGTGATGGGCCACGATCAGCGCGCCATCGGCGACTCCGGAGGCCGCGGCGGCACCGACCGGAGCCTCAGAGGCGGGCCCATCGACCGCGATCGCCAGCGCGACCGACGCGAGCATCACGAAGGTCGCGACCAAGAACGCGAGGCGCCGCTGACCCTCGCGTCGGCGGTGAGTGCGGCGACGGACAGGAGGGTGCGAGCTTTGGGCCGGTTCGGACATCCTTCGAGACCAGGACTCCGGTCGTGGTCCCTAGTGGGACCGGAACAGTGATCTCGATTGAAGCGCCCGGGCGGGCTCAGACACCTAGTCGATCGAGCAGACTTTCGTCGTCACGCCAGCGTTTACGGACCTTTACATGGAGCGACAGATGCACCGTCTCGCTCCAGAGCCGGCCGAGCTCCTCGCGTGCGCTCGCCCCGATGTCGCGCACCATCTGACCGCCCTTACCGACCACGATGCGCTTCTGCGACTCCGTCTCGACGATGATGCTCGCCGCCAGACGAAACCCCGTCGAGCTCTCCTCGGCCGCCTCGATCTCGACCGCCAAGGCATGAGGGATCTCATCCCTGACGCGCACCAGCGCCGCTTCACGGATGAGCTCGGCCGCGAGCTCCTGCTCGGTCTGGTCGGTGGTCATGTCCTCCGGGAAGTACGCCGGTCCGGGTGAAAGAAGGGGCACTAGGCCATCTCGTAGCGCCTCGAGCCCATCTCCGGTCATCGCGCTGACCGGATGGAGGGCCACGAAGTCGACGAGCTCCGCTGCACTCGCGATGAACTCGGCGATCTGTCCCGGCTTTCGCTTGTCCACTTTGTTGACGACCACGATGGTCGGCGTCTCGGTCGCCCGGAGCCGCTCGGCGATGAAGCGGTCCCCCCCTCCGATCGCCTCCTCCGAGTTCAGCACCAGTAACGCGCCGTCGACATCCTCGAGAGCAACGTCAACCGTGGCCTGCATCCGAACCGTGAGCCCGTCTCCGGGGCGCTGAAAGCCCGGTAGGTCGAGCAACACCGCCTGCCATTGGTCGCCGTGCACCACGGCGGTCACCCGACGCCGCGTGGTCTGTGCGCGAGGCGAGACCGCGGCGACGTGTTTGCCCGAAAGGGCGTTGGCCAGCGTCGACTTGCCGACGTTGGGCCGGCCCGCGAGAGCGATAAGCCCGGAGCGGTACTCCACTAGAACACGCCGAATTCGTCATAGAACACCGCGATAGCGACCGCGATGGCGGCCAGCGACGAGGCCAGCACCGCTCCGGCCGCCATGTCCTTCGCCCGGCCCACCAGTGGGTTCCGCTCCGGCGCGACCGCGTCCAACGCCTGCTCGAGCGCGCTATTGGCAAGCTCAAGAGAAATCACGAGACCGATGGCGAGCGCGAGTAGTGCCGCCTCGATAGCCGACACCTGAGTCACCAGAGCCAGCAACGCGACCAGGGCCGCGACCAAGAGATGGAGGCGCATGTGGCGCTCCTGCCGGATCGCGGTAGCAACCCCCATGAACGCCCACTTGAATGAGGCGAGCACTTCTCCGTGCCGCCGTCCGATCCTGCTCAGCTGAGAGCCTCCACAAGTGCGTCTTGGCGATCGAGCATCTCCCCGTCGTCGGTCTCATGGTCATACCCCAGCAAATGCAAGGTGCCATGAATGGCGAGAGTGGTGAGCGGCTCCTGGGCCGCCGCCGGGCAGATCACGACGTCGCCGAGTTCCGCCGGTGGACCATCGTCCATGTCCTCGGTTCCCTCCATCCCGTCGATCGGAAAGGCCAAAACGTCCGTCGGCTGATCGAGCCCGCGATGCTCTCGGTTGATCTCGGCCATACGCGGCTCACCTATGACCATGACCCCGACGGTGGCGCGCCTCACACCCTCGCGCTCGCAGACACCGCGGATGCGGTCGACCAGGGGAGCAGGGTCGATTTCGGGCAGCTCACAGGCCACCTCGACCTCGATCACTCCTACGACTCCGCCTTCTCGTAGGCATCGATGATGCTCTGCACCAACCGATGTCGCACGACGTCGCCGCGACCGAGGCGCACGAAGGCCAGGTCGTCGACGCCCCCGAGGATCTCGCCCGCGACCAAGAGGCCCGAGCGTCGCTCCTTCGGCAGGTCGATCTGCGTGTCATCGCCGGTCACGACCATTCGACTGCCGTGCCCGAGCCGGGTGAGAAACATCTTCATCTGCTGAGCGGTCGCGTTCTGCGCCTCATCGAGGATGACGAAACTGTCGTTCAGCGTGCGTCCACGCATGAACGCCAGTGGCGCAATCTCGATCTGACCTCGCTCGAGCATGGCGGCGACCCGATCGGGATCGAGCATGTCGTAAAGCGCGTCAAAGAGTGGCCGCACGTATGGATCGACCTTTTCCGAGAGGTCGCCGGGCAGGAAACCGAGATTCTCTCCGGCCTCTACCGCGGGACGCGAAAGGATGATGCGGCTGACGTCGCGCCGCGCGAGCGCCGCTGCGGCCATGGCAACCCCGAGATAGGTCTTGCCCGTCCCCGCCGGTCCCACGCCGAAGGTGATCGTCGAATTTCGGATCGCCCGGACGTACTCGGCCTGCCCCGCCGTGCGGGGTGCCACGACCAGTTGGCCATTGCGCCAGACGATGTCATCCAGCGAGTCGCGACTGGCCCCGACCTCGACCGCACGGGCTACGGCATCGATCGTGGTGGCCTCAACGCGCTGACCCGACTCGGCCAGGCTCGCCAGTCGATCGATCACGCTTTCCGCCGCATCGACGCGGACTGCGTCGCCTTCGAGAGTCACACGGTTTCCGCGCAGATCGATGGTGAGATCCAGGCGCTCCTCGAGCGACCGCAGGTTGCGGTCGTGCTCGCCGGCGAGCTCCTCCGCGATGTCGCGGTCGAGCTCGATTGTTTTGATCGATCGGGTGCCCATACCCCTACATACTCGCGTGCCGGACCGAATCGCCCAACCCGAGTATCAACCTCCATCCCCGGAACTCCACCGAAAAGCGCGCCACTACGAGTGCTCCTGCCTGTCGAACGCGCCAAGGACGGCCATGGCGCTACTGACCCCGACCACGGCTGCGGTGCCGGTGCGAAGCACGCGGTGGCCAAGCCCGCAGACGGCTATCCCGAGGCCCTCCGCACGCGCCACCTCGTCTGAGCTGAAGCCTGCTTCCGGGCCCACCACCAGAGTTGCGGTGCCCTCGTGACCACGAAGCGCAGCCGGCAGCGTCGCGCGCGCCTCTGGATGAAGCAGGTAACCCTCACCTGGTGCGATCTCCTCGAGAACGGTGTCGAGAGCCACCACCCCACGGACACTTGGGCGGACGCCGGAACCCGATTGCCTCGTAGCGGAATCGGCAACCCGATCGAGGCGAGACACACGCCGCACCCACTCCTTCGGACCGGGTGTGCGACCGGCACGCTCGGAGGTGAACAGAACTACCTCGTGTACGCCGAGTTCGGTCAAGTGACCATGCACGGCATCCAGCCGAGCCCAGTCGAGTAGCCCTAGGTACAACCGTACGGGCGCGGGTGCGGGCGGTGGCGACGCCGGCCCGAGGATCTCGACGCGCGCGGGAGGCCCGGACTCCACCACGCGAGCGGGCCAGAGAGCGCCGGCGGCGTCGATGACCTCAATCTGGTCACCAGCCCTTCGACGCACGACGCGCGCGAGGTGATGGGCGTCATCCTCGGCCAGCGTCACCTCATCCCCAGAGCGCGGGATGGTCTCGACGCGGTAGCGAAACGTGTGAGTGCTCATCTCTGCAGAAGCAATGTTGCCCACGGATCGACCTCGCGTCGAGCCTGCTCCGTGAGGCCGAGAGGCCCGAAAGCGGCCGCGGCATTCTCCGCCTCGAAATGCCGCAATCCGCTGATGATCATCCATTCCGGTGGAGAGCCCGTGAGGGCGTCCGCGAGCAGCGGCATGACGGTCGCGGTGAGATTGGCGACCATCCCACGACTCGCCGGAAGTGCGTCGACACCAATCCGGGCGGCACGAACGTCCACCGCGACATCGTTGACCACCGCGTTGGCCGCGGTGCTGGTGATGGACTCGGGGTCATCGTCGATGGCGATCACCGGATCGTGGCCCAGCTTGCACGCGGCGATTGCCAAGACCCCCGAGCCGCAGCCCGCATCGAGCAAGGAACCGGCGGGCCGAGTCACGAGGAACTCCAGGCACGCTCGCGTCGTCGGGTGCTGGCCGGTGCCAAAGGCCATACCGGGATCGATGACGACATCGAGTGCCCCCTCCCGCTCCGGCTCCCAGGGTGGCCGCAGATAAAGAGGCGCCACCGCAATAGGGCGGTGAAAGTCGCGCATGGTTGCTTGCCAGTCCGTCGAGTCGACGCCGACGGTTGTCTGCGCGCGGACCGGTTCGGCCCGCAGCGCGACCGCCAACTCACGTTCCTCGCCTGGTTGCGCAAACCAGAACTCAAGCGCGACCTGACCGTTGCCCAGCTGGCGCTCCTGGCAACCCGAGGGATGGAGCTCGGCGGCGATGACCAGCGCATCCGCGGTGCGTTCGGCCAGAACGGTGGCCGTGAGCCGGGTCAGCTCAGCGAAAGGCTTGTTTGAGTCGCCCGAGGAGACCCGCGTCGCCCCCGTAGGCGCGCTCGTCGATGGAAGACTCCAAGGCGCCGAGGGCGGCTTTGGCGTCGCTTCCCTCAATCTTCGGAATCATGACCTCGACGATCACGCGCTGGTTGCCGCGCCCGCGTTGATTGATGGCGGGAAAGCCCTTGCCGCGAAGCACGACCTCATGGTGTGACTGGGTACCTGGCTCGAGCTCGACCTCGAGCTCGCCTTCGACCGTCGGCACTTCGATCGTCGTACCGCGCATGGCGTCGAACGCTGTGATCTGGGCCGTGGAGATGATGTCGAGGCCGTCTCGCACGAACCTGTCGTCACTCGCTACGGCTACGTGTACGTAGAGATCGCCGGGAGGCGCGCCTGGACCGCCCGCGTGACCGCGGCCGCGCATTGCGATGCGCTGGCCATGATCGATTCCGGCGGGAATCTCGATCTCGACGGTCTCGATACGAGCGTGGCGGCCGCGCCCAAGGCAGGTCGCGCAGCGCTCACTGGGAACCTCTCCTTGACCCTGGCACTGCGGGCAGACCGTGCGTCGCATGACCTGACCCAGCATCGTGCGCCGCACCTGTTCCACCTCGCCCGCACCCTCGCAGACAGTGCACGTCGCCAACTCGGCGCCGGGAGCGGCGCCAGTCGCGTCGCACTCCTCACACGGACCGATCAACTCGACCTCGATCTCACGCGTCGTGCCGCGGGCTGACTCGAGAAAGTCGATGTTGACCTCGGCGGCCTGGTCTTCGCCGCCAGCCGGAGTGGCCGCTCGCTGGAAACCACTGAACGGGTCCCCGCCCGCACCGAAGAAGGCGTCAAAGAGGTCTTGGAACGACCCGAAGTCGGCGAAGTCCGGCTGGCCGGTGCCCTTGAGGCCCTCCTCGCCAAACTGGTCGTAGCGCGCCCGGCTTTCAGGGTTCGAGAGGGCTTCGTAGGCGGCCGCGAGCTCCTTGAAGCGCTCCTCGGCATCGGGATCGTCGCTGACGTCCGGGTGAAGCTCGCGCGCCCGCTTCCGAAACGCCTTTTTGATCTGCTCTTCGGAGGCGTCGCGCTGCACCCCGAGAAGCTCGTAGTAGTCCTCACTCATGCGCGCCCGACCACACTAGCAACGGGGTTTCGTACGACGTCTTTCACAGCAGGATCAACATCGGCCGAAGTTGGCTCTTTCTCAAGGCCCAAACTGAGGAAGAAGCCATGAGTTGGAGCTGGGACGAAGTTGTCGGATTCATCACGGAGGAGCCACGCATCGGCCGGCTGGCGACGGCGTCGGAGGACGGCGAGCCTCACGTAGGGCCCATTTGGTTCCATGTTGACGGGACCGAACTGCAGATCCACACCATGCTCGAGTCGCGGAAGGCCAAGAGCATCATGGCCAACGGAAAGTTCGCGCTCACCGTCGACAAAGAGGACGCTCCGTACAAGGGCGTGACGATGCGCGGCGAAGCCAGAGTCGCCGCGGAGAATGAGATCGATTGGTCCGGGCTGGTGCGCCAACTTGCGGTTCGCTACCTCGGAACAGAGATGGGAACCGGATACGGCGACTACATCGCGGGAATGGAAGGCGCTCACACCACGCTCGTCATCACGCCCAATGACTGGGAGACCTGGGACTACAGTCAGGGCTAACCGCTAGTCGAGTTCGTCTTCGGCGTCGACGTCGTCGGGGTGCGTCGCGAGATTCTCTTGCGCCGCCTCGATGATGTCGTGCGCCTCGCGAAGGTTGCGCGCGTCGAGAATGAGCCGCGTAAGGCTGCGCGCGTCGCGAGCGGCGACATGGTCGACAGCGCCGTCCTCGACCCAGAAGGGCGCTGCGTCCGGATCTTGCCTCAGCAGCTCCACCGCCTGATGGCCGCACTCCAGTGTGTAGGTCGCAACCGCGTATGAGCTGATCCGCTCCTGCTGGTTCGCGACTTCCATCTCGTCTTTTGGCGTCCATAGGACCAGCGACTGTGACCTCAAGCCGCCCGGTTCGACGACCTCCGCGGTGAGATCGATCTCGCGCCATGCGAGGTCGACGGGGACGCGCAGATCAAAGAGCAGGCCCTCCGCCGACTCCACACGATCGGCGGCGCTCGAGATCACGGCCGCCACCCAATGCGCTTCGGCGAACGTCAAGCCGGTGAACAGATCGGCCTCGTCGAGTAGCGGCGCCAGCTGAGCGTCGGGCACGGTGGTGACGCCTACGGCGTACTCCTCCGGGCCGTACGCGCCCGCTTCGACCTTGGCCAACACCCGCACCGCGGCGCCTTCTTCAGCCAGCAGCGGCCGTCGCCACACCTCGAGGATTTCGTAACGGTCGTCTATGCCGCGCCTCCACTTGGAATTATCCCTGCTGAGCGACCATTTCCGAGTCGCTTGGCGACGCGAAGGGTACACGCGTGTTTGACGCAATCGACCGCGACTCTCACCTCACACGGCGGATGCGAGGCGCTCGCGATGCTCCTGGGGGCTGACACCGCGCACGCGTTTGAACGCCGTACTGAGGGCAAACGGGCTGCTGTAGCCGACCTTTTCCGCCACGGCGCCAACCTTCGCGTCCGGCTCATGCAGCAGATCGGCGGCCAGCGTGAGTCGCAGGTTGGTGAGGAAAGCCATCGGAGGTTCGCCGACCAGATCGCGGAAGCGTCGAGCGAGTGCCGCGCGCGAGACGCGCACCTCGTCGGCGAGGCTGGCAACCGTCCACGGATACGCCGGATTGCTCTGCATGGCGCGGAGGGCATGGCCGACGATTGGATCGCCCTGGGCCTGATACCACGCCGGGGCATCGGCCTCCGGTCTCGCGAGCCACGCGCGAAGTACCCCGATCAAAAGCAGATCCAGGAGTCTGTCGAGGACGGCCGTCTGTCCAGGCTCATCCTTGACGACCTCCTCACAGAGGACCGGAATCAGTGGAGAGTCCCAGTCGTCGCGCGCCATCGAGAGCACCGCCGGCAGCGCCCTGCGCAAGCGCTCGCTCATCTCCCCCATGGTCTCGTAGGCACCGACCAGCATCACTGTCTCGCCGTCAGGATCGTTTCCCCACGAGCGCACGCCCAGCGCCATCGCCTGCTCCATGGGAGCACCATCCGGCGTCGTGCAGCGCTGCCCCGGGTGGATCACGACATCCGGGACGCTGTCCGGTTTGTCAGCGACCGTGTAGTGATCCGGGCCGCGGGTGACGGCCACATCACCCGGGCCAAGCCACACGGGCGCCCCACCGTCCGGCAGGACCCACGCCTCACCGGTAACCATCGCTATCAGGGTCAGCGGCGACTCCGCGAGGACCCTGATCGACCATGGTGGACTCATGACCGAGCGCAGGAGAAAAGCGCCGCGGGCGCGAGGTCCGTCGAGCAGTGCGGCGAGGGCGTCCACGATCCAATCGTAGACGGCTGAGCATGCAAATGAGCATCTGAGCCATGGAGCGTCTGAAGAATCGTGCGGAGACTGCTCCCGCACTGACCCGACGCTCGCCTTAGGAGGCGTGGAAATGACTATGCCGAACCCCGTTCAACCCATTCTCGTGATTGGCGCCAACGGCAAGACCGGCCGGCGCGTCGCCGACCGCCTCGTCGCGGCGGGACGGCCGGTACGCGCCGCGTCCCGTTCGGGAGCCACCCGATTCGACTGGAATGACACGTCCACATGGGCTCCCGCGATCGACGGTACGAGCGCCGCGTACATCACCTACCACCCGGATCTGGCGTTCCCCGGCGCGGCCGAGATCGTTGGAGCGTTCATCGATCTCGCCGTAGCCCGCGGCACGCGGCGACTCGTGCTGCTGTCGGGCCGTGGCGAGGCCGGCGCCCGAGATGCGGAGATGCGCCTCGAGGACTCGGGGGCGGATTACACGATCGTGCGCTGCGCGTTCTTCAACCAGAACTTCAGCGAGACGTTCGTCGATGCCGTGCGCCACGGCGTACTGGCCATGCCCGGAGGTGAGACGGTTGAGCCGTTCGTCGACGCCGACGACATCGCGGACGTCGTGGTTGCCGCACTCACCGATGAGCGCCACATCGGTGAGCTCTATGAGCTCACGGGACCGCGGCTCATGACGTTCGCCCAGGTCGCCTCTGAGCTTGGCACCGCCATGGGGCGCCCACTCCGCTACCTGCCCGTGAGCGCCGCCGAGTTCGCCGCAGGACTCACCCGGCACGGCCTGCCTCCCGAGGTGGCGACGCCGGTGTCCGAGCTGATCGCGGAGGTCTTGGACGGCCGCAACTCCTACCTCACCGATGGCGTGCACCGTGCGCTCGGGCGACCCCCGCGCGACTTCGCTGACTACGCCCACGACGCCGCTGCCACCGGGGTGTGGAGCCTGGAGGCCAACGCCGCATGAGCACCTTCGCCCAAACCCTCACCATCATCTGCGCGATCGGCGCGGCGGCCATGGCAGGGGTCTTCTTCGCCTACTCGACGTTCACCATGAGCGGACTGAGGCGTCTGGAGCCCTCCTCCGGCGCGGCGGCCATGCAGGCCATCAACAGGGAGGCCCCGAAGCCGCCGCTGATGCTCCTGCTCTTCGGTACCGGCGCGGCGTCGATCGTCCTCGTGGGCTACGCGCTGGCGAACCTCGACGAGTCCGCCGCGGCGTACCAACTGATCGCCGGCGCCCTCTACATCGTCGGTGTGATCGTGATGACCGGCGCCTACCACGTCCCTCGAAACAACAGGCTCGACCGCCTGGACCCCAACAGCGTCGAGGGGGTGAACTACTGGAGCACGTATCTGCGGGAGTGGGTCAGGATGAACCACGTTCGTACCCTCGCCCCGCTGCTGGCCGCGATTCTGCTCACGATCTCCTTGGTCATCTACTGACCGACCGAGACCGCGGCTACTCGTAGACCTCTTCGACGTATTCGGAAAGCAGCTGAGCCGCCTCTCTGACCGAGGCGATCGCCAGGCGATAGTCCATGCGCGCCGGGCCGAGGACCGAAACGGTGCCAAGGTTCTGGCGCGCAATCCCGTAGTTGGCTGCGACGAGCGCTGCCCCTGTCAGCGAATTGTTGCCGAACTCGGAACCGATCCGCAGGTAGACCTCTTGCTGAGATAGCGCGGTCCGCAGGAGCCCGAGTAGCGCGTAGCGCTCCTCAAGGGTCCGCATCAGGGCGTCCATCGCATCGAGATCGGTATCGCGTCGCTCCGCCAACACCTGAGCCTGACCACCGATGTACAACAGCTCCGCTTCGTCGTCGTGAATCTCGACGATCGCCGGCGCGAGCGCATCGATGAATGCCTGCTCGCCTGGCGAGAGCCCCGGCTCCTGGAGGCGATTCACGAGGGTCCTCGAGCCGAGAGGGCTTCCGACGACGCGGTCATTCAAGAAGGCCCCGGCCCACTCCACGAGACCGGCGTCCACGACGTTGTCGAACGCGAAGACGCGCTTGCCGACGCTACCCGTGGAGGCGATGACCACCACCATCACCAGCTGAGGCTGCAGTTGCAGCACCTCGACATGGCGGACGGTGGCGGTGCTCGCGGCGGGCGCGGTGATCACGCCGAGCAAGTTCGTGACCCGGCCGAGCGCGTCGGAGAGCTGCGTCAACGCGGTGTCGATCTCGTGCCGAGGCTCGACGGCGGACAACGCGTCAGTCAATACCGCGGGAACTCGCCGAGGCCGCTCCTGAACCAACTGGTCGGCGTAGAAGCGGTATCCGGCCTCGGTCGGCACGCGCCCCGCCGAAGTATGTGGGTGATCGAGGTAGCCAAGCTCCTCGAGACGAGCCAGCTCGTAGCGCACCGTGGAGGACGCAACCTCCAGACCCGGGGTCCCGGCGATGTGCTTGCTGCCGACCGGGGCGCCGCTTTCGACATGCGCCTCGACGATAAGCGAGAGGATGCGCTGCTGGCGGTCGGTGAGGCCCTCCGGGTTCACGCGTACTCCATCAGTCGATGCAGCACCGAGTTCTGTACGAAACGGCCCTCACGGGACAGTGCCAGCGGCTCGTCATCGAGTAGGCCGTGCGTGCGCAGCAGATCAAAGTTCTCCGGATGATCGGGCTCACCAAGCCGGGCGATATCGATCGGCTCCTCGAGCCTGAGCGCCAGCATCCATCGCTCGCGCCTGCGCAAGTCCTCATCCAGGTCTTCGTTGGTCTGAGATGGCTGACCGGCTGCCGCGACGTAAGCGTCGACTCCTGACGCGTTGCGCCAACGCCGGCCCTCCACGGTGCTCACCGCGCCGACCCCGATGCCGAGGTAGTCGTGCGCATGCCAGTAGCCCAAGCTGTGACGGCATTCAAAGCCGGGGCGGGCGAAGTTGGCGGTCTCGTACCAGCGATACCCCGCGTCCTCCAGAACGTCCACCACGCGTCGGTAGGCCTCAGCGCTTGCGTCCTCATCAGGCGGCAGCGTCCCGATGCGCTCAAGCGCGGTGCCGGGCTTGATCTCGAGCTCGTACCACGAGACATGCTCCGGGGACAGTTCGCGAACGACCGCGATATCGGCCTCGAGATCGGCCGGGGTCTGCCCCGGCACGCCGAACAGCAGATCGATGCTGACGCTTTCAAAACCGGCGTCCTGCGCGCACTCCACGGCGGCCCGTGCTTGTTCCGCTGACGCGCCTCGATCCAGCGCCGCCAGTAGGTGAGGCTGAAATGACTGCACCCCGATCGAGGCCCGCGTGACACCCGCCGCACGAAATGCGCGTAGTGCTGCATGGTCCACCGTTTCCGGGTTGATCTCCATCGAGACCTCGGCATCGGCGGCGAGGCCAGGGTGGATGGACTCGAGAAGCCGGCCAATGCGTCGCGCGCGCATGAGGCTCGGTGTTCCACCGCCCAAGTAGACCGTGTCGAGCTCACCCAGCTTCTGCTCCTGGGCGTCGAGTTCCGCAATGACCGCATCGAGGTACGCGTCCCGGCGATCCAAGCCCCCTGTCTCGACCACGAACGCGCAGTATCCGCAGCGGGAGCTGCAGAACGGCAAGTGGGCGTACAGGTGGCGGACGCCGGTCATTTGTCTGAGTTCCCGTCGTCGCCGAACTCGAGCACGGCGAGGAACGCCTCCTGGGGTACCTCGACGCTGCCGACGTGCTTCATGCGCTTCTTCTTCCCCTCCTTCTGGCGCTCCAACAGCTTGCGCTTACGACTCACGTCACCGCCGTAACACTTGGCCAGAACGTCCTTGCGCTTCGCTTTGACCGTCTCGCGGGCGATGATCTTGCCGCCGATCGCGGCCTGGATCGGAACCTCGAACATCTGCCGCGGGATTGTTTCGCGCAAACGCTCCACGAGGTGCTTGCCGCGCGCATAGGCGAGTTCTCTGTGCACGATCATCGAGAGGGCGTCGACCGGCTCCCCCGCCAGCAGAACATCCAGCTTCACGAGGGGGCTCTCGCGAAAACCCGCGAGCTCGTAGTCGAGTGACGCGTAGCCGCGGGTGCGGCTCTTGAGCTGGTCGAAGAAATCGAGCACCACCTCGGCCAACGGCAGGTCGTAGGAGATCTGCTGTCGTTGCTCGATGGCCTCCATTCCGACATAGACCCCGCGGCGGTCTTGACAAAGGCCCATCACGGCGCCGACGTAATCCTTCGGAACGAGGATCGTGCACCGGACATAAGGCTCTTCGATGAATTCGATCTCGGTCGGCGCGGGGAGGTCGCCCGGTGAGGTAACCGGCTTCATGTCACCCCGCGTGGTGGTGACCTGGTACTGAACGTTGGGTGTCGTGGCGAGCAGATCGAGGTCGTACTCGCGCTCCAGACGCTCTCGCACGATGTCCATATGGAGCAGGCCGAGGAAGCCGCAGCGGAAACCGAACCCGAGCGCCTGAGAGGTCTCTGGCTCCCACACCAACGAAGCGTCGTTCAGCGACAGCTTCTCCAACGCGTCACGCAGAGCCGGGTAGTCGTCGCCGTCGACCGGGAACAGACCGCAGAAGACCATCGGCTTGACCTCCCGGTAGCCGGGAAGCGCCTCCTCAGCCTGATTCGAGGACAGCGTGAGCGTGTCGCCTACTCGGAGCTCTCCGAGATCCTTGAGGCCGGTCACGATGTAACCGCTCTCCCCTGTCTTGAGTGAGCCGGTCGGCACCATCTCCGGGGTCATCACCCCGAGCTCCTCGGCGTCGAAGGTCAGTCCGGTCTGCATCGCGCGGAGGTTCACTTTCCCGTCCAGCGCGCCATCGACCACCCGAACGAACACAACGACACCTCGGTACTGGTCGTAGACGGAGTCGAAGATCAACGCACGTGTCGGTGCCTCGGCGTCGCCGGTGGGCGGAGGCACGAAGGTCACGATGCTCTCGAGCACCTCCTCGATGCCGACACCCGTCTTGGCGGAGATCTTGAGCACCGAGGCCGGGTCCTCCCCGACGAGCTCCGCAATGGCGCGGGCATGAAGCTCCGGCTCGGCGGCGGGGAGGTCGATCTTGTTGAGCACCGGGATCAACTCGAGGTCCGCCTCGAGCGCCAAGTAGGTGTTGGCCAGAGTCTGCGCCTCGATGCCCTGGCTGGCATCGACGACCAGCAATGCGCCTTCACACGCGGCCAGGCTGCGTGAGACCTCGTAGCTGAAATCCACGTGGCCGGGCGTGTCGATGAGGTTGAGCTGGTACTGCTGCCCATCGTAGGCCGTGTAGAGCACACGGACGGCCTGAGCCTTGATGGTGATGCCACGCTCGCGTTCGAGGTCCATCGAGTCGAGCACCTGCTCGCGCATCTCCCGCTCGTCGACGGTGTTCGTCAGCTGGAGGATGCGATCGGCCAGAGTCGACTTGCCATGGTCGATGTGGGCGATGATGCAGAAGTTCCTGATGTGCTCCTGGTTCACGGAATTCATCGTAGCGACAGGCGTTCGCGAACCAGCCCGCGCACCTCGGGAATGGCTACAAACGCCAGCCCGGCGAACGCGCCTCCCCCAACGATCAGCGCTCCGGACATGTTCACGATCTGCGCGATGAGTGAACGGCCGAACAGCTCGTCACCGAGCGTCCACACCCCAAAGGCGAGGGCGCCGGCGATCAGGCCGATGGCGAGCGACAGGATGAACCCCTGGGCCAGCTGCGGCGTTCCAAGCCCTGAGAGCTCTCGCCGCAGCAGCGCGTACAGAACCAGGAAGGTCACCAAGCTGACGATGGACGTCGCCAGCGCGATGCCGTCGATTTCCATGACCTCGGCCAAGCCCACCGCAAGTGGCAAGAACAGCACCGCCCCGATCCCCGCGACGGCGGTCGGTAGCCATGGCTTTTGCAAACCGAAGAACGTGCGGATCAACAGCAGGCTCGCACCGTTGAAGACGAGCCCGAGCGCATAGAAGACCAACGCGCTGCTGGTGATGTCGGTACTGGAGGCAGTGAACTCGCCGTACTCGAACACCAGGCGCACGATTGGCTCAGCCAACAGGATCATTCCTACCGAGGCCGGGATGAGGACAACGAAGATCTGGCGCAGCCCGGTGGTGATCGTGGCCCGCAAAGCGGCGGTCGCTTTGCGGGCCGCCAAGCGTCCGATGTCGGGAAACAGCACCGTGGCAACCGCGACGCTGAAGATCCCCTGTGGCAGCAGGTAGAGCCGGAACGCGAGGTTCAACGGCTGAACGCCTTCATCGGCATTGACCTCGGAGGCGATTGCCGAGCCGACGACGAGGTTCACGTTGATCAAACCCAGACCGATCACGACCGGCAGCATCAGGACGACGACTTTCTGGACGTACTCGTTCCACAATTCGCGCGGACGCGGAAACGGCCCCAAGCCGCGAAGGAATGGGATGAGAAACAGCAACTGCCCGAGCGTCCCGACCACGATGCCGACCGAATAGCCGATCAGGCGATCGTCGCCGTCAAGAGCCAAAGCTGAGATTCCGAGCACGCCGATGATCAGGACGTTCCAGAGCACTGGCGCGAAGGCCGTCGCGCCGAACTTCCCGCCGATCTGCAGCACGGCCATCACGAGCCCGGTCAGTGCCAGCAGCGGCACGATCGGGAACATGATCTGGGTGTAAAGTACGAGATCGTCCGCCGCCTCGCCCTCGAAGCCGCCAATCAGCGGCATGACCCAAGGCGCGAGGGCTATCGCGACAAGCGTGATCAGCCCGATGACCAGCGCGAAGAGCGCCGCGAGCGACATCGCCAGCCGGCGGGCCTCCTCAGCGCGCTTTTTCTCCTCCAGTTCAGTGAAGACCGGGATGAACGCGGCAGATAGCGCCGAGTCGGCGACCAGACTTCTGAGCAGGTTGGGAACCTGGAACGCAAGCGTGAAGGCGTTGACCAGTCCCGTCGTGCCGAACAGGGCTGCCGCGAGAATCTCCCGCGCCAAACCCGCGACTCGGCTGACCGCCGTCCAACCCGCGAATACGGCGGTGGACTTGAGGCGTCGGCGGGCGATCCCGTCCGCGTCGGTGGCCGTAGAGTCAGGCTCTGTCACGGCAGCTCAGGGCGCGAGCGCATCGCGGTGGTACGATACGCGGTCGTTCGGTCGAAGGGGACTTTCGCAAACGTGGCCAATCTGAAGCAGCAGAAGAAGCGCAACCGCCGCACCATCAAGCAGCGGGACACCAACATTCACTACGGTTCGCAGATCCGCACCCTGTTCAAGCGGGTCGAGGACGCGGTCGACGCGGGCAACGCCG